>JAIOSR010000208.1 GCA_021107495.1 Desulfobacterales bacterium
ATAAAAAAACCCCACCTCTCTTTGTGAGAAACGGGGTTTTTGACGATCATTAGGCATTTTCAAACCTTCTTGAGGTTGAAAGAAAAAAACGTCCTTTTTGAATTACTGATCGGTTATATATGAATTAGGAAAGTTTACCCTATAGTTACATAAATAACATGACAAATTGGGTTTTTTTATACAACTAATTAGATAAATGAATAGGGACTATTAACTCTCTTGCGATACTATAATGCAATTTTTTTTTGTGGTGAAAACGTCCAATAATGACTGCTGGATGCGTATTAAATTTTTCAGCAAAAGCTATAATATCATGTGTAGTTTTAGGTCGAGCAGCTAAGACCTCCTGCTCCTGCTCTTCTGTGAATGTCCAATTGATGGCAAATGCATTTGCCTCATTCTCTTTTTTTAAATCAACCCCTTGAAAATCAATATTTTCTATAGAAATATACTTCTTTCCATGCAATAAAATATGACCTGCTTCATGAAAGAATGTAAACCAAAATCTATCATTCTGTTTGTATCGCGCTGAAAGTTGAATTAGCGGGGCATCTCCTATCCAACGGGTGGAACCCTCTATCGGAGCTTTTGGTAAACAGGGAGTATACACGACTTTTACACCAGCTTTTTTACATAAATCCTGTAATTGTATAAAAAATCCTTCTGGATGTTCTACCATTAGCTTTTTTATGAGCCTCAAATTTTGTTTAAATATTCGTCTATCGTATGTGGGTACATTTAAATCTGCAGCAAGAATTTCTCCTTGCCGTAGCCATGCAGAAACTGCGTATGATTCGGTGGTTTGTTTCAATGAGATCCGAAAACACGTTTTCAATCCTTGCTTGTAATAATAATCTTCCCAAGCAGTTTTACCCGATAAACCGAAAAACTGAAAAAGAGCATCAATTTTTTCTTCAATTTTACGAGTCAATGGAACCCATCCGAACTGTGCCATTTTAGCATAGGGAAAACATCTTGCCCATTCTTCAGCTTCTTTATTAGATGATTGCCGCTTATTCCTGGCAACGATTTCATCATACCTATATTGCTTTTTTAACCAAAATTTCGAAGGTATTTTCAATACATTTTCGAATTTGATTGACATATCAGGGGTGATTGAACTGTTACCGTTAATGATTTTTATAATGGTCTGTTCCGGTTTTTCAGTTCTTAACGCAAATTCTTTTTTGCTCATCCCTATTTCTTTCAATTTTTCATTAAGAGTAAAGCCAGGGTGAGTGACTGTTTCCGGAAAATATTCATTTTTAATTGCCATAGTTAGCTCTCTTTGTGATAATTAATTATTTCCAGTATTTCGACTCCTTTAATCTCTATCCAGACATATTTATCATCTTCATCTGTTGGTATAGGATTCTCTTGAGGCACAAATATCAATCGATATGGTTGGTCTAAATCACAAGCCCACTGACCTTTTCTGTCCTGAGTAAGTTCATGATAATGACCCGGGACATGCCTTAATTCTTCAAGTGATTCGGCATCATGTAAATCATCAAGTCGTGCCTTATAAAGTTTAGCCCTTATCGGCCCAAGCTTCCTATTCCCCAAGGAATCACTATTGGCATATTTTTTAAGTTTGTTATTCTTGAATTTTATATCCATGACCAATATACATCTAGCAATTATTAATAGCAAGTGTTAATTAAAATTAACTATATGCTTAACATTTAATGATTACCAGAAAGACCATTGATGGGTTGAGAGGACATATATTCCTAACAATAGATTGGTTATTCCATGGGACAGGATGGGATCAAATAGATTCTTTCTGTGGTAGAGAACGCCTGCATAGATCATTCCTGCAAAAATACCCACCAGCCAGCGATGATGCTCAAAGCCAAAGAGAAGAGAAATAAATATAAATGAAAACCAGGAAAATTGACCAAGCGGTATGGATTTAAAATCAGAGTTTGCCGCAAATCTCAGGCCAAACGACCTCCAGAACAATTCTTCCATCAATGGAACGACCAGAGAGGCACCGACCATCCTGAATATAATCGCAAAATACAAGACGTAACCGCTTGCCAGTTTATAAGGGTTGAATTCGGAATGCCCCATCTGTGGATAAAGCCCTTCAGGTAACACCCATATTAAAAAGACAAAAATCCCTGATATGAAAGCCAACCAGCTGAATGAAAATTTTATTTCACTTTCGTAGGTTTTCCAGAAATAAATGAGACTGACTGCGACCAAAACCGTTTTTATCGGATATATCAGGAGAAGTGAGAAATGAAATAATGGGCATAAATAGGTGCAAACTGCAAAAATAGCAAAGGGAACGATATAGGGGATATAAGGTCGTTTTGAATATGTAGTGGCTGCAATCATCGTTTGACCGGATCAGACCAGATCAGAGTCCTGGAATAGTAACATTAAAAAAACGTCCTTTTTGAATTACTGATCGGTTATATATGAATTAGAGAAGATTATTTTGAATGAATTTTCTTAAAAAATCCTACAGTTGTCAACCCTATAAAAATGGGTATGGAATGGGTATCTTTTATACCCATTATTGGAATATTGACGGAGATATGTGGGGTTTTTTCGTATTTGGTGCGATCAAGGATAGATTGCGAGTTAGAATTGCTGTTTTTATATAATGTCCGTCTGGAACGGGGAAATATTCAATCCAACCGATCCTGTCAACCCTGTCTAATGTGTTGCTTTAAATCCTGTCCAGGCTGTCTCCGGGATTTCTGAGAACTCTGTGAGAGACTATCCTCAAACCCGCATCCCTCTGCACGGCGGGCGTAGCTTTACCCGCCGGAAGTATGGCTGCTTCCAGTGATTACTGCCGCCTTGCATTTTTCTTGACAGATGTCGAACAACAGGGTGAAAACTAACTAAATGTTAGTAACAATTGGTTAGTATCTAAAAGTTAGATTTTGAGGTGGCCATGATGATTCAGGACAGATTCGTGTACAATCCATGATTTTGACACAAAAAAAGGGATTAGCCAAATTGAGCTAACCCCTTTATTTTTCTTATTTAATTGGTGGTAGGGGTGAGAGGGTTCGAACCTCCGACCAATTGATTAAGAGTCAACTGCTCTGCCAGCTGAGCTACACCCCCGTAATTTCCATTTCAAAAAGCTATGGCGCGCCCGGCAGGACTCGAACCTGCGACCTACGGGTTCGAAGCCCGGCGCTCTATCCAACTGAGCTACGGGCGCCAATAGAGGAAATATTTTTATCAGCAATAATATTTCCTGTCAACAGAATTTCAACCGGCCCCGGGGAAACGTCAAAGGCGCAGTTTCAGGTGGACAAAAATCCCCCTCAATCCCCCTTTAAAAAAGGGGGAAGATTTTGAAATGACTTGCCTTTCAGTAAATGCAAAACCGAAGTTCCCCCCTTTTCTAAAGGGGGCCCCATACCTCCCGCCCTTTTCAAAGGGGCCCCCATACCTCCCGCCCTTTTCAAAGGGGGCCCCATACTTCCCGCCCTTTTCCAAGGGGGTCCCCACTTCCCCCCTTTTCTAAAGGGGGGTCGGGGGGATTTTAGATGCCGCAATTATTGTCCTAAAATTACCACCTTAAATTGCACGTTGTCTTAGCCCTGCAACCGGCCTGAAAAACTGCCTGAAAAACAATCTCCGACCGGAAAAATTGAAAAAGTTCTTTTAAAAAGGGATAGATGGCATTATCATTCCTTTTTTGATCATTAAATTCATTTAGGAGGCTACAAAAATGAAAAGATGTCTACTCAAAGCATCTTTGTTTGTCCTGTTGACGGCAGGCCTTGTCCTGCCGGCTAATGCCATTGCCGAATCCGGGTCTAAAATGCACATTAAATTCAGCACATGGCATCCCCCCGTGTCCAGAGAGGTTAAAACGGTATGGGTGCCCATGCTTGAAAAGCTGAAAGGGGAAAGTCAAGGCAGGATAACATACACCCTGTACGCGGGCGGCGCTCTGGGAAAAGGCCCGGAACATTACGATATCCCGGCCAAGGGTCTTTCCGACATGGGCTATTTTACGGCCACATGGACACCCGGCCGTTTTCCTCTGAGCGATGTGCTGTCCCTGGCAGCCGCTGTTGATGGTAAAGACGTGGGTGTTGACATTGGAAACGCCATGTACAAACGTATCCTGAACCGGGAATTCCCGGATGTGGAAATGATTGAATTGAACGGGTGTATTTCAGCCTACCTGTGGACCAGAAAACCAGTTAAAACCCTTGAGGACTGTAAAGGACTCAGGATAAGATCACCGGGCGGTCATCAAACCAATTACATCAAGGCCATTGGGGCCGAGCCGGTTTTCATGCCTTTAGGCGATGTCTACTTAGCCCTGGAAACGGGGACCATTGACGGTCTTGTAACCTGTCCGCCGCTGGTCCTTGCCTTCAAACTCCATGAGGTGGCTAAATATGGAGCGATGTGCACCTTTGGCTGTGTCACGGAAGGTGTAATCATGAATGAAAAGAGCTGGGGAAAGACACCTGATGATCTGAAGCCGATTATAAAAAGGGTGTGCGGCAATCCCTTTCGTACAACAGGCGGGTTGAATCACAACGTGTACAAGGTCATGATCAAGGAGATTGAAGACAAGGGCGTCAATCTCTATACGTTGCC
>JAIOSR010000307.1 GCA_021107495.1 Desulfobacterales bacterium
CTGGATATCATTTGTAGCATATTTCTTAAGCAAGCTCCTCTTTGCCTCATCCGGAGGAACTTTATATTCTAATAATGTAACCAGTTCTTTTCGTATGGTATCGTGATCTATTGCTGTTTTGGTTGTATCAAGCGCCCTGATTATCTCATCTAGAAGGGGCGCAATTATTTCTTCCATTGGGAGCCTCCCATTTTGTTGTGCAGGAAGGTATTTTCTTTCCTAATTATTTGAGTTAATGCGTCCACGGTAGTTTCTTCGATCAATCTCAGTGCATGTTTGATCACGGTCAGGGTCTTAAGCCCCAAAAAATCAAATTTGATTAGACCCAGTTGTTCGATCCGGTCCATGGTATACTGGGTCATGATCTCGTCTCTGGCACCCTTAAAAAGAGGCAGATACTCCACAAGCGGTTTGTCTGCAATGACAACCCCGCATGCATGGGTGGATGCATGCCGGGCCAGGCCTTCTAAGGAACGGGATATTTTCAAGAGTTTTTTTGCAGGACCATCCCCCTTTTCAAGCTTTTCCAGTTCCGGTTCTTCTTGAATGGCCCTCTCCAGTTTGACCCCGGGCCCCTCCGGGATTAATTTGGCAATACGGTCCACTTCTCTAATAGGTATATCCAGGCTGCGGCCCACGTCTCTTATCACGCCCCGTGCCTTCATGCTCCCGAAAGTAATGATCTGGCCGACATTTTCACGGCCATATTTTTCGGCAACATAGTGGATCACCTCGTCCCTGCCCTCCACGCAGAAGTCAATATCGATATCGGGCATGCTTATGCGTGCAGGGTTCAGGAACCTCTCAAAAAGAAGGCCGTATTTAATGGGCTCGATATTGGTAATGGCCAGGGAATAGGCCACTAAAGAACCGGCTGCGGACCCGCGTCCGGGACCTACGGGGATATCACGACTGCGGGCATGGTCAATAAAGTCGGCCACTATCAGGAAGTAGCCGGCAAAGCCCATGTTCCGGATAGTCTCAAGCTCAAAATCGAGTCTTTCTTCGTATTGGCTGACGACTTCTTCGGAAAGAGGTCCCTCTTCCTCTTCCTTCTGGGCGAGTCTTTTCCTGAGCCCGGCCCCGGCAGCTTCGGTCAGCATGTCGTTCAGGTCCTTCTTTCCCTGTACTTGAAACACGGGGTATTTGTATTGACCGAATTCCATCTCATAGTTGCAAAGATCTGCCACCAGGGCGGTATTGGAAATGGCATCATCAAAACCCGGGAGCGCCTGTTCCATTTCAGAGCGTGATTTGAAATAGAATTCATTTGATGAGAATCTGAGCCGTTTCTCATCATCAACGGATTTGCCTGTCTGGATACAGAGCAGCACATCGTGTGCCTCTGCATCTTCCTGGTCCAGATAATGGCAGTCATTTGTGGCAACCATCGGGACGGACAGTTCACGGGAAAATTCCTTAATGGTCTTGTTCACCCTTATCTGGTCGCGCAGTTTATTGGCCTGCACCTCAAAGTAGAACCGGTCATCATCAAAAATAGCGGCCAGCTCTTTTGCCTTTTCCCTGGCCGTATCAATCCTTCCGATATTTATATTATAGGGGACAATCCCTTTCAGGCAGGCGGACAGGGCAATGAGCCCGGCATTATGCTCCTTGAGGAGTTCCATATCCACACGGGGGTGATAGTAGAACCCTTCCAAATGACCTAACGTTACTAGTTTGCTCAGGTTCTTGTATCCTTCCTCGTTCTTAACCAGAAGGATCAGGTGATGGGCATTGGGGCTTCCGTCGGTTGACGGAGACCGGACGCGCCGGTCCCCGGGTGCCACATAGATTTCACACCCGATGATCGGTTTTATTTCGGCCCTTTCAGCCTCCTTATAAAACTGGACCGCCCCGAACATATTGCCATGATCCGTTATAGCCACGGCATTCATTCCAAGTCGCCTGCATTTTGCAAGCATTTTATCAATCCGAATGGCCCCGTCCAAAAGACTGTATTCGGTATGCACATGAAGGTGAACAAAGGGTGAATTGTCGGTCACGTTATCCTCACAAATTTCCCATTTATTTATGATACTCAAACAATTATCAAAAAAAAGACTGCTGCGCTTCCGCAAAAATCATTAGCTATTGTCACGGAATCAGTGAATATGATACGGTATTAACCTGCAATCATCAAGGCCCTTTTTACAAGTTGAAAGGAAAATAAATGAGCACCCGGGAGCAGCAAAACCTGGAAAACAGGGTTGAAAAACTCAAAGTTCAGAACCTGACCCTGAGAAAAGGATTGAATACCCTCAGAAAGGAAAACAAGTCTCTTGAGAAGGCATTAAGGGACACCCGTAAATTACTCAAGGATATCCCCGGATCCGTGGTGCTCATCCAGGACGGTAAGATTATTCTCATGAATGAAACGGCCAGGGACCTGTTAGGGTATTCCGAGGAAGAGATCTTGGGTCGAAACTTTCTCGACTTCATTCATCCTGACTCCGTTGAATATGTGAAGAATCTCCACGAAAGAAGGATTTCAGGAAAACCGGTCCCGGATGATTATGAAACCTATCTGGTCACCAGAGGCGGTGAAAATCTGTGTTGCGAATTTCGTGTAAAGAAAATCAGGTATCAGGGCCGAACCGCATTTTTGTTCGACATAACCGGCCTTTATCAAAGGAAACAGAAAGAAATGCGGATCCTCCGATCCCAAAAGATGAAAGCCCTCAATCGAATGGCAACCGGGTTGGGTCGAGAATTCAACCGTTTCTTAAGCATGCTCGACGAGCATGGTCTGGGCACTCAAGGAGTTGAACCTCTTGCAGGCAAGGACCTTATTCGATCACTGAGAAAAATAGAGGTAGCAAGGGAAAGGGGAAATTTTATCATTGAACAACTCTCCTGCCTGACCATGACTCAAAACGAAAGATCGGACATTGTTCTCCTGGACCTGAAAAAGACGGTTCAAAATGTTGTTGCCGCAACCCGCCCTAAGTGGGAGGGAGATATTAAAGACCCGGAAGTCAGGATAGATGTCAAGACCTATCTGAGAGCCCTTTCGCCGGTAGAAGCCTGCCCCCGGGAGATCCAGGATGCCCTTGTGAGCATTATGCTAAATGCCATTGACGCATTGCCTGAGGGTGGAGAGATCTATTTGACCACAGAAGAAAACAACGGTTTTGCCCACGTATATGTACAGGATAATGGTGTGGGCATACCCGATGATATCAAGGACAAAATATTTGACCCCTTCTTCACCACAAAAGACGAATCCAGGATGGGACTGGGGCTGAGCCTGGCTTACGCCATTATTGATCGCCATAAAGGAGAAATCGAGGTCATGAGCCAGGAAGGTCAGGGGGCCACTTTCATTATCAAACTCCCTTTGACCCCGAAGACTCCCCCGTCCAAGGCTAAAGGCGCCAAGAAAAAGATCAGGGATTCGAATATCGTGATCATTGCTGATGAAGGTATTGTCAAGGATCTTCTGTCTCAATTACTCGTGAGCAAGGGCGCCAGGGTCACTACTGTTTCTACTGTTATGGAATGCCTGAAATTGCTGAGGAAAAACAGGTTTGATCTTGTTATCGCCGATATGGATACCGCATACCTCAATGCCCCCGTAATTATTCCCAAAATAAAAAACATGGATAAAAGTTTGGCCGTTACCCTGGTTAATGCCCTTGAAGAGAAAGGACGTTCCCGTGCACTCAAAAAAATGGGTGCAGACCTGGTAATCGGCAGGCCCTTGGACATGGACAGGGCGCTTTCCCTTATCTCCGAAGTTTTGGCAAAGAGGTCCAAGTCTTAATGGGCGGGCCGACGGAAAAAACCGGGGTTCCTTTAGCCGAAAGGATGCGACCTAAAAGATTAGAGGATATCGTGGGCCAGGAACACCTCATCGGCCCGGGTTCCCCCATCACCAAGGCCTTTCGCAGCGGACACATTTTTTCAGTGATTTTCTGGGGCCCTCCCGGATCGGGCAAAACCACCTTAGCCAAATTGATGGGTGAGGATGCGAATATCCCTTTTCATTCATTTTCCGCGGTTACTTCCGGGGTCAAAGAACTAAGGCAAATCATTGAACAAGCAAAGATGGTAAGGGCAACTTCGGACAGGTCCACCATCCTTTTTGTGGATGAGATCCACAGGTTTAACAAGGCCCAGCAGGATGCCTTTCTGCCACACGTGGAAAGTGGGCTCATCATCCTGATCGGCGCAACCACACAAAATCCCTCCTTTGAGATCATTTCGCCCCTCCTGTCAAGGGCCAGAATGATGACCCTTAATCCTCTTAGCAAAGAGGAAATTAAGACCCTCCTGCTCCGTGCCCTTGAAGACAGGGACCGGGGATTTGGGACAGTGGATATTGAAATTGAGCCCCACGTCCTCGAATACATGGTCGAACTCGCGCAGGGAGATGCCCGTGTAGCGCTGAATAATTTAGAGTCGGCGGTTTACTATGCCTCAGGGGGCCGGGACGAAGCACCGGTCAGGCTGGACCTGAAAACCACTGAAGCGGCCCTTCAAAAAAAGGCCCTGCCATACGATAAGGACGGGGAAGAACACTATAACCTTATTTCGGCATTTCACAAAAGCATGAGAGGAAGTGACAACCAGGCATCCATCTACTGGCTTTACAGGATGTTGATGGCGGGAGAGGACCCGCTTTTTATCTGCCGAAGGATGATCCGCTTTGCCACCGAGGACGTGGGCATGGCCGATCCCAACGCCTTGCAGGTAGCCCTTGCGGCCTTTGACTCCTGGCAAAAGGTAGGACCCCCGGAGGCGGAACTGGCATTAGCAGAGGCTGCGGTTTATTTAGCCTCGGCCCCAAAGAGCAATACCCTTTATTTAGCGGAAAAGGCCGTCAAACAGGAGATCGAAAAATCCGGGGCACTACCTGCGCCCCTCCATATCAGAAATGCCCCTACGGCGTTAATGAAAAAGCTGGGTTACGGACGTGGATACCTTTACCCCCATAATTATCCCGGCGGCCGGGTGGAACAGGAATACCTTCCCAAAGACATAAAAGACCGGGCTTTTTACCGGCCTACGGACAGGGGTTTTGAGAGGGAAATCAGGAAGAGAATAGGGGAAAGGAAAAAGGAGTAACTCTCCTAAAGGTTAGGTATCAAACCCGATAACTCACAAAAAGCTGTGAAAGCTGAAGATTGATGGACTCGTAAAAACTCGTACTTAACGAATTTGTCATTTCGACCGCAGGGAGAAATTTAATATTTTCAATTGATTACACGGTAAAAATTTCTCGCTTCTCTCGAAATGACAGGTGGGATAGACTTTTTACGACGTTATCAAGATTGAAAGGCTGGTTATTTTAATGATTGGAAAAAATTCCGAGACAATGATTTATCTGGATCACAACGCGACCACACCCGTGGATCCGGAGGCAGTGAAGGCAATGTTGCCCTATTTGCAGGAAGAATTCGGCAACCCGTCAAGCGGCTATACTCTCGGCCTGAAGGCCAAACAAGGCGTTGAAAGGGCAAGACAGGAGGTCGCATCTATTCTGGGATGTGAGAATGATGAAGTTATCTTCACGTCAGGCGGAACCGAATCCAACAATATGGTCTTAAAGGGCCTTATTGATTTCAAAAGCCCTGAAAAGTTCCACATGATAACCTGTGCCGTAGAACATCCGGCCATACTGAATCCGGCTTTATATCTTATGGAACTGGGAGCTAATGTCACAATCCTGCCTGTAGACAGTTTGGGTCAGGTAGACCCGGACAAAGTTCGGAAGGCCATTCTTCCCGGTACAGGGCTTATCAGCATAATGTTGGCCAACAACGAAACAGGGACTCTCCAGCCGATAAAAGAAATTACTAATATGGCAAGGGAGCACGGCATCCCGGTCCACACGGACGCCGCCCAGGCCGTGGGCAAGATTGAAGTGGACGTGAATGAACTGGGAGTTGACTTTCTGTCCGTTGCCGGGCATAAGGTCTACGGACCTAAAGGTGTGGGGGCACTGTTCATCCGTAACGGCCGGAACCTTACGCCCCTCACGCACGGCGCGGCCCAGGAGGCGGGAAAGCGGGCCGGAACCGAGAGTATTATCTTGGCTACCGGTCTTGGCGCGGCATGCCATATTGCCCGGGAAAGGCTCAAAAACGATATTAAAAACATGGAAACACTTAGGGACCGCCTGGAGGAACGCCTGTTTGGGGAATTGGGTGGTCTTGTATTGAACGGCCATCCCCATGAGCGCCTCCCCAACACCCTTAATGTCTCGGTCCCCGGTCTGGAGGGAGGGCAAATCCTCGAGGGTCTCCCTACTGTCATGGCCTCCACAGGGGCCGCATGCCACGACCGGACCGTAAGACTATCCCACGTACTTTCGGCCATGGCCGTTCCACCCGAAATCGGCATGGGTGCACTCAGGCTCACTGTGGGAAGGACCAATACAATGGATCAAATCGAAGAGGCTGCCGAACTCATAATCAATCAGGTGAAAAGGATGGGAAATGGAAAAACAGACTGAGGAAAAACCCGCACTGCTGATAGTTGATATGCTGAAGGACAGCTTTGATGAGAAACACAATTTGGCAATTACACCAATTGCCAGAAAGATCATCGCTCCCATAAACGAGATGATCGGCGTATTCAGAAGGGAGAACTGGCCGATTGTCTTTCCCTCGGATGCCTTTCACGAAGACGACTTTTTCTTCAAGGGAAAGATGAAGCCCCATTCCATAGCAGGAACCCCGGGTGCAGAGGTCACTGAAGAACTGGACCGCGAAGAGGAAGACTACTGGCTACCCAAACCCAGGTTTTCCGCCTTTTTTGATACCGGGCTGGAAGACTGGCTCAGGGAAAGGGGGGTGACGCTCTGCGCGGTTGCCGGTATTACAACCAACTTTTGTGTCCTTACCACGGTCCTGGATGCCATCTGTTGTGATTTCAAGGCGGTCCTTTTGGAGGATTGCACTGCTGCAATTTCTGCGGACATTCATGAAAAGACATTGGACTTATACCGAAGAAATGTCATGGGGCCACTGTTGAGGGTTACCAGATCTACCGATATAATAGC
This sequence comes from Desulfobacterales bacterium, assembly GCA_021107495.1. Taxonomy (GTDB): domain Bacteria; phylum Desulfobacterota; class DSM-4660; order Desulfatiglandales; family Desulfatiglandaceae; genus JAIOSR01. Next base: position 7,010 of record JAIOSR010000307.1, read on the forward strand.
GGAACTGACGGGGAGTAAATGATATATAGGAGGCAGGGATATTTCAGCACCTGTACTACTCGCGACACAAGGACGAGTCGGAAGCAAGGAGTGTTCTGATCCTGTAACCTTGATTATTTTTAAAAGGAGGGAAGACCATGCTGCAAGACTTGCTTCTAACAGAGGAAGAATGGGCATTGAAACAGGAGGTCAGGGAGAATGTACAAAACGAGGTGCCTTCC
>JAIOSR010000288.1 GCA_021107495.1 Desulfobacterales bacterium
CCGGTCGGAAAACCTGCACCACCCCGTCCCCTGAGGCCTGAAGTTTTGACCTCCGCAATAATCTCTTGAGGCGTCATTTCCAAGAGGGCTTTAGCCGCCCCTAAGTAACCATCAAAAGCTATATAGTCATCAATGATCTCAGGGTCGACGATCCCTTTGTTTTTGAGAACTATGAGTTGCTGCTCAGAGAAAAAGGGGATATCGGCAAGACGTGGAATCGACTTTTTGGTGGCCGGATCAACAAACATCAAACGTTCAACGAAGCGGCCGTTTACAAGGTGCTCTTCAACAATTTCAGCAGCATCGTCAGCCTTCAGCTTCTGGTAGAAAATTCCGTCGGGTTGGACGACCATGACCGGTCCCTGCGCACAAAAGCCGTTACATCCCGTTTCTATGATTTTGCACTTTTCACCGAGCCCTCTCTTGTCTATCTCCTCTCTGAGCGCATCTTTTACCTTGGCGCTACCGGTTGCCTGACAACCGGTACCGTCGCAAAGGAGTAAGTGTTTTGCCTCCCGTTCGTCCGGTGTAAGGGCATCAAAGGCATCTCCCCTTCGAATGGCAATGTCAACCCTGTTTTTTTCTTTAAGAGACTGTAGATCTTCCACAGTAATTTTCGGCATCAAGATACCTCCGGATTTGCCGCATGAGTCTCAGCCCGAAAAATTATTCGTAACGACTCAATATTTCTGAAATCTTATCTGGGCTTATTCCGCCGTGCGTGTCCGAATCAATGACAATTACGGGTGCCAGACCGCAGGCACCGAGACAACGCACCGCTTCTAATGAAAATCGCATGTCTTCAGTGGTGGACCCCACCTCCAGTTTATACAGCGACTTGATACGGTTCAGCACTTCGCCGATACCCCTCACATAACATGCAGTGCCCATGCACACCTTTATGACATGCCGCCCTTTGGGCACCATGGAAAAGTAGGAGTAAAAAGTTACCACGCCATATACGGTGCTCCCCGGAATATTGAGGCCCCTTCCTATGTATTCCTGGAGTTCAACGGGCATATACCCAACAATGTCCTGGCATTGTTCAAGTACCGGGATAAGGTTAACCTGCCTGTTCCTGTAATGATCGATCAACTCATTTACTTGTACCATAACCTCGGGGGTCAGGTGGGGATTCCGTTCAATTTCTCCGTTCATTTATCATCGCCCTCTTGTTTTTCAATTCGCACCGCGCATACCTTGTACTCCGGAATCTTTGCCGTAGGGTCAAGAGCCGCATTGGTCAACCTGTTGGCAGCGGCCTGTGCATAATGAAAGGGGATAAAGATAGCGCCTTTCACTGCCATGTCCGATAGCTTTGCCTTTGCCTTAATCTCGCCCCTTTTTGATGAAATTTTTAGTACATCTCCATCCCTTACGCCGTAATCATCAGCATTCTCGGCCGAAATTTCAACAAAGCATTCGGGTGCAAGTTCATTCAACCCCGGTGATTTCATGGTCATACTACCTGTATGGTACTGGTAAAGGACACGGCCCGTGGTGAGAAATAGAGGATATTCTTCATTTGTCACCTCTGCCGGGGGGATATACTCTATGGCATGAAACACTCCAAGGCCGCACGTAAACATATCCATGTGCAGACAGGGTGTCCCGGGGTGATCCGTTGCGGGGCACGGCCAGTGTATCCCATCCTGTTCAAGCCGGTCGTATTCTATTCCACAGTAAGAGGGCGTTACCCGGGCAATCTCTTCCATGATGGCATTAGCATTCATATAATTCATGGGATATCCCATACGGCGGGAAAGGTCGGATATTATCTTCCAGTCCTCTTTAGCCTCTCCCGGGGGCTCCACGGCCTTGCGCACTCGCTGAACCTTTCTTTCCGTATTGACAAACGTCCCCTCTTTTTCGGCAAATGAGGCGGCCGGAAGCACAACATCAGCCATTTGCGCCGTTTCTGTGAGGAAGATATCCTGAACAACTAAAAAATCCAGGTTTTCCAGGGCCTTCTCGGCATGGTTCAGGTCAGGATCCGATACCATTGGATTTTCGCCGACAATATACATCCCCTTCAGTGTCCCTTCATAGGCCTTTTCCATAATTTCAGTCACGGGAAGGCCATCGTGCTCGGGAAGAGTTTCAACACCCCACGCCGTTTCCATTCGCAAGCGAATAGCCAAATCAGCGACCCTCTGGTAGCCTGTGTACACATTAGGCAAGGCGCCCATGTCACAGGCACCCTGGACATTATTCTGACCCCGAAGAGGGTTGACACCGCCGCCCGGTACACCCACGTTGCCGCAGAGCATGGCCAGGTTGGCCAAAGACTTGACATTGTCGGTCCCGGTGGTGTGTTGGGTAATGCCCATGGCATATAGGATCGATGCTGCGGGGGCCTTCGCGTACAGGCGGGCAGCAGCGATAAGCTGATCCTTAGCAATTCCCGTGATTTCTTCCACATATTCCGGAGTGTATTTTAGAACGCCCTTTTTCAGTTCATCCAGGCCGACGGTTCGGGTATTGACATACTCCTCATCATAAAGCTTTTCCTTGATTATGACATGCATCATTCCATTGATCCACGCAACATCGGTCCCGAGATTTTGTCTCAGCCAGTGCGTGGCAAACCGTGTAACCGGAATTTTGCGGGGGTCCACCACTATCAGCTTTGCACCCTTTAAAGTCACGGCCCGTTTTACATAGGAAGACAGGACAGGATGGTTCTCCGTGGTGTTTGAACCTGTAATCAATATCACATCTGACTTCTCAATATCTGCAATTGGGTTTGTCATGGCCCCGCTTCCAAAGGCTGCGGCCAGACCGGCCACGGTGGAGGAATGTCAGAGCCTTGCGCAGTGGTCTACATTATTGGTGCCGACCACGGCCCTTGCAAATTTCTGGACCAGATAATTCTCTTCATTTGTCACTCTCGCGCTGCTCAGGACCATAATGGAATCCGGTCCTGTTTCAGCCTTGATCTTAGTCAATTTTTTAGCAACAAGGTCTAGCGCTTCATCCCAGGAAGCCTCCCTGAAATTTCCATTTTCCCTGATAAGTGGTGTTTTGAGCCTGTTCGGATCATTAATAAAATCCATACCGTACCGGCCCTTTACACATAGGCTTCCGTAGTTCGGACCCACATCCGTAACACCCGTCACCTTAACCACTTCATTGTCTTTTACGTGCAGGAACATCTGACATCCCACACCACAATAAGGACAAGTCGTACGAACCTTTCGGAATTCCCATGCCTTGCCCCTAAAACGGCTCTGTGTCGAGATCAGCGCACCCACAGGACAGACCTGAACACATTCTCCACAAAAGACACAATCGGAATCGGCGTAAGGCCTGTCTCCCGTTGTCACAATTTTTGAGTCGGTTCCACGATATCCATAAGAGATGGCCTGATTCACCTGCACTTCATTACATGCCTGAACGCA
>JAIOSR010000549.1 GCA_021107495.1 Desulfobacterales bacterium
CTGCCGGTGTCTCCCATTTTTTCATTTGACTTTCACAGCGCGGGCATTTGGGTATTTCCTGATCGTTCATTTTTTTCTCCCTAAAAAAGAAAACCAAACCCCTCAGGCCATGCCCGGGGATTTGGCTCTGATTGTCTGTTGATTCACTCCTAATGGCCCAATGCTGCCTGCAAAATACCCTCCGGCGGGATGATGTTATAGTTCAAGGCAGCATCCTTTTTCATATCCAGCCCAAAGGCCACCGCCATCAACTGGGTCAGATAGACAATGGGGATGTCGAAATCGGTCCCGTACTTCTCATTGACTCTACCCTGGTACATCTCTAGATTCATGGCGCACATGGGACAAACCGTGGAGACAAGCTCGGCCCCGTGATTGATTGCATCTTCCAGAATATCCTTCACTAATTCCAAGCAGTAATCTATCTCAGGAAGGAATATCCCTGAACCACAGCACCTTATCTTTTTGGGAAAAGGGACCGCCTCGGCGCCTAAGGCCTCCAGGAGTCGATCCTGAACCACCGGCTTATCCACGCTATCATACTCGCCATATGGCCGGACAGACTGGCAACCTACATATCCGGCTACCTTAAGACCGTTTAAAGGCTTGATTACCTTTTCTTTTATCTTGTCAACCCCCACGTCATTGTAGAGCACGTCCTGGATATGACGGACCTTGATACCACCTTTGTAGCTGAGGCCCCCTTCTGCCAAGCATTCATTGACTTGTTTCAGCAGTTCAGGATCCTCCTGGATTTCATGGTTTACCTTGATCATCTGGATATAGCAGGAGCTACATGGAGCAACTATATCGTAACTTCCCTTGGCCTCTGCCAGGGCAAGGTTGCGGGCATTAAGGACTTTTATAGAAAGATCATTTGCGCCGGCATAAGAAACGCTTGCCCCGCAGCAGTTCCAGTCCTCAATCTCCTCGAATTCCATAGCCAATGCCTCGCAGGCCGGTTTTAGCGAGACAAGAAAATTTGCACCGGTTCCTTCTAAGCTGCAACCCCAATATAAGAAATATTTCATGCGGCCGCACCTCCTTTCCCCATTTTTTCTGCCTTATCCAACATTTTCCTGAGAGACTGGATCCCTTTGATCTTCCTTTCGGGCAGCAATTTCATTCTCCTGTGAAGGAGCAGTTTCAGCCCCATATCCAGATACTTGAGGGTGCTCTTAATGCCCTCGATAAATCCCGCCGCAAAAAAGACACGCCTTGGAAGGTCTTTTTCGTCAATTCGACCGAGTCTGTATACCTGGTTCCAAAATTCCCTTCCAAAATTTGCAGTATCCCTTCGAGTAAGGATTCCCTGCTTTATGGCATAGTGGGCCAGACCGTGCATCACATCTATCACAGGGATTGACCTCGGGCACCGTACCTTGCATGTATAGCAGGATGTGCAGAGCATAATGGATTTGGCGTTCAGAACTTCTTCCCTTTTGCCTAATCGTATCATCTGGAATATCTGCCGTGGAGGGTAGTCCATATTGAATCTCAATGGGCATGATCCGGCGCACACGCCGCAATTCATGCACATCTTGATCTCTTCCCCGGCATCCACATTCTCAAACACTTCCTGGGCAAAAGAGGGATCATAGTTCACATTCTTTTCCATAAGCGACCTCTTTCATGCTAACGGGTTTATGAGTTGGTAAGGCTATCATCAATCGCAAATCATCAATCCTATTACCATCCCTTGTACGGATTGGGACCGACTTCTTCAATAGTCTCCATGAACTCGTCTATAATTTTGGGAATTTTATCATAATCCGTTATTCCTATCTCAACGAACTGAACACGGCTGGATTCAAGGGCCAGCCTGTCAAGGGTCTCGGACACCTTGCTCAGCCTGATCTCCGCCAGTTCACTACCCTTTACAAAGTGACACTGGTAATCATCTCCGTGCCTACAACCAAAAAGCAGTATCCCGTCAATACCTCCGGAAAGCGCATCGGCTATCCAGACCAGATTGAGGCCACCGAGACACCTCATGGGGATAAACCGTACATAAGGGCTCCATTTCAGCCGCTTTATTCCTGCCATATCTACTGCTGGATAGGCATCGTTTTCACAAACAAGTACAATTACCCTTGGCTTTTCCTCATCCTCTTCCGGCACGTTGATCGCCTTAATCATCCTCCCGATCATCCCGACGGAATAGTTCTTAAAAGAGATAATCCTTTCAGGACAGGCCCCCATACACACACCGCATCGCCTGCAGCGTGTGGGATTAGGAAGGGGATTTCCATCTTTATCTTCATTGATGGCGCCAAACGGGCACTCTTCCGTGCACCTCTTACACTGGGTACATCGCTGCATGTTAAATTCCGGGAATGACAGGTCTCCGGCCCTGGGATGGACCGCCATGCCAATTGCCGTGGCCTCGGTACATTGAATCGCCTTCATGGCCGCACCCGTCGCATCATCTATGACCTTGGCCGTCTCCATGGGCCTTCTCACGCATCCGGCAGTATAAATACCAGTCCTGCGTGTTTCATAGGGGAAACAGATAAAATGTGAATCCGGAAATCCATATTTCAGAGTGGGTAGTTCCGGTCCCTGGCGATACTCAAGGTTCAGGGCCGTGTTGGCAAAAAAACCGGAGTCCGCCGCGACTTCAATCTTGCCCTCCTCATCCGCACCTTCGGTATCCGGTGGTGCCTGAATCCTCGGGATCTCATCCGGCCTGGTCGCGGGGACCATTCCGACGGCCAAAACCACCATGTCCAGGTCCTCGATCTTGACCTTTTCACCCAAAAGCTCGTCATCTGCCTCCACGAAAAGCCTGCCGCCGGCTTCACCCACATTCGTTGCAGCCCCCCTGATAAAGATGTTTCCATCATTCTGGGCCTTGCGGTAAAAATCTTCTGACTGGCCTACTGTACGCACGTCTTTATAGAGTATATAGTTTACGGATTCAGGATTCTGCTCTTTCACATAGGTGGCCTGTTTCATGGAAACCAGGCAGCAAACCGATGAACAGTAAGGAAGATGGTCAGGGTCTCTTGAGCCGGCACACTGGATAAAAAGGACGTTTTTGACATCGCTGCCATCGGAAGGCCTTGCTATCTTTCCTCCCGCGGCCATCTCCTCCATTTCCACATTCGTTACCACATCCTTAAATTTTCCGTAGCCTAAATGACCTAACTTATTGGCATCATAGGGGACCCATCCGGTGGCCTGAACCACGGCCCCCACCCTTTCACTCACGGCATTCCCATTGGACTTGATGTCCACGGAAAACAGACCCGGCCCGCCGGCGATCTTCTCCACCGTAGAAGATATATGGACCTCTATCTTTGGATTCTCCGTAACCGATTTTATCAGGTCTTCGGCATTCGTGTCAGTCAGTTCCTTATAAGGCATGGTGACACGCTGTTTCATCTTTCCCAAAAAACCACCTAAGCGGTCTTCTTTTTCCACTAAGATGGCCTGGTACCCGGCTTTGGCGGTCTCCAACGCCGCTGTCATTCCTGCAAGACCTCCACCCACCACGAGGATGTCCTTGGAATATTCTTCCTCGGCCTTGTAGGGCTCGGGCAGTTCCGTATCATTGGCCTTGGAACAACCCATTCTCAGGTTGTCTTCAGCCAACATCTGGGTATCTTCTTCCTTGGGGGCCTGACTCCAGGCCACCTGCTCCCTGAAATTAACCCTTTCAACTATCTTGTCCGGGCCAAAATCAAAGACATCATAGTTCACCCTCTGGGAACAGCCACAAATAATAATGGTATTAACGCCTTCCTCCTCTATATCCTTTTTTATGAGATCAACCCCTTCCTCTCCACAAAGGAATGGATGATCCTTACACAGGGGTACGCTTAAATCATCTGTTGCCAACTCTTTAATCGGGTCAATATCAAGGGCATCTCCAATGCCGCACCCGGTGCATATATAAACTGCTGTCTTTTTGTCCATCGAGCTACCTCCTCGCGATTGATTGAATAGCCTTTAAGGCTGCTCCCGTGGCGTCTTGCACACATGAAGCGACATCGGTCGGTCTCCTGACACAACCGGCCCCGTAAATCCCGGTCTTCTCGGGATCATAGGCGAAAAACCCGTATTCGTCATAGGAAACATCCGGCGAAGGCTCAATTTCTATCTTGTTTGGGACCATGCCGGTCGCTAAGACAACCAGGTCAAAGCTCGTTCGAATCTGTTCGCCCGTATTTGTGTTTTCTCCTTCAAGCAGCAGGTCGCCCGTTTCCTCATCTTCGCTGATGTTTGCGATCTTGCTTTTGATAAAGCTGAGTTTTTCATCTCCCTGGACCTTAGTGTAAAAATCTTCCAGCCGGTCAAGGGCCCTTATGTCTATAAAGAAAATGGTCACATCACAGTCAGGATATTGTTCTCTCAGATAGGTCGAATGCTTCATGGAGGCCAGACAGCATATCCCCGAACAATAAGGAAGATGGTTTTCGTCTCGCGATCCTGCGCACTGTATAAAGGCCACATTCTTGGGCTCTTTGCCGTCCGAGGGACGCAATATCTTTCCCCCTGTCGGGCCGTTTGGAGAGGCCAGCCTCTCCATCATCACATTGGTAATCACGTTTTTATATTCCCCAAAGCCATAGTATTCAACCCTGGAGGCATCATAAGGATCCCAGCCCGCGGCCCAGACAATGGCTCCCACCTTGAGATCAAAAGTGGTCTCCTTCATTTCCAGATCAACGGCATCGTATTCACATGCCTCCTTACATTTTTTCCCCTCTTCGGTCCCTGAAATGGTCGGATCCAGCACATATCTCATGGGAAATGCAAATTCATGGGGCAGATAAGCCGCCTTGATCTTGTCCATACCGAAGTTAAAGGGGTTGTCTATCTCGCTCTCACACACCTCGGCACATTTCCCACAGCAGGTACACTTTTCGTTGACATAACGGGGAGCTAATTTAACGGTCACATCATAGTCCCCTTCCTGTCCGGAAATACCCGTCACCTCGGCCATGGTGAAAAAACGGATTTTAGGATTCAATTTCATCCTTCTAAAATTGATCTCAAGACCGCAGTTCGGGGGGCACAGCTTGGGAAAGTACTGGTATAACTGGGTTACCCTTCCGCCCAAATACGGATTCTTTTCGACCAACACCACGTTATGACCGGCCTCGGCCGCTTCCAGGGCGGCGGTGATTCCGCTCATGCCCCCGCCAACCACCAATATACTCTGGTTTGTCGTTTCTACTTCTGCCATTGTATCCTCCAGGGTTGTAGTTTTTTCATATTCTTGGGATTTGTAATGCCCTATTAATACAAAAAGCGTATTTCGTCAATAGCCATTTTTTCACTTATTTATGGGAAACGCGAAAATGTCCATTGACCAAATACGCTCTTAATTCGTGGCTATTCACTGGAATTGATTTAGGGTAAAGCTGTATTTATTTGGAAAAAGGCCGGCACATTGGCCGGCCTTTTTCCGGATTCAGATAATGAAATGCCCCGGACATCAAGGGATGATGTCCGAAGCATGTTCAGTTGGGGTTAGAGATTAGACACCGGGAATGTTCCACACATCTCTCTTCATCATTTCCCATTCACCGGTTGCGGGATCCCATTTACAATTGGCAAAGCAGTGCCAGTTTTCCTCATCCATCTTGGGAGTATCAGACCTGAAATAATATCCGGGCCATCTGGTCTCCTCGCGGAAGAGCATGGTGCGCACATGGGCCTCGCCCTGCCACATCCTCTGGATGTTCTCCCAGATCCTTTCCAGGGAGTAGACATCTTCGGCAGCCAGTTTTTCGGAGTCTTCTCTAAGATATACGAACAACTCCATGGCCCTCTCCAGGAGAGCCTTACTGGTCTTAAATGCCGCGGTCACGCCACCTGCATACTCGTCCATGATCTTCTGGAGACGATCCATGAACTGGCGCCACAGGAGATAGTTCGGGTTGACCGAAGGTTCCGTGGTGAACTTGCAGAACTCCTGATAGCGATCAAGAGGAGCGAGGATCTTGGCCTTCAACGCATCAACCTGGGCCGCATCCACGTTCGGTTCGGCGCCCTTTTCCACGATATACTTGATGGCTGCCTTACCGACGATCCGTCCTTCTGCGTGGGAACCGGAGGAGAACTTATGGCTGGATGCGCCTGAGGCATCACCGGCAGCAAAGAGTCCGTCCACCGTACACATATTGTTATATCCCCACTTGTAGGGCGTATCCATATCCTCGGGACCGCTCACCCATGCACCTGAGGCGCCGGAGTGGGAACCGATGAAGTAGGGCTCGCACGCCGCGATCTCGGAATGCTTTTCCTCAGGCTTTGTGTTCAACGCAGCCCAGAGATGGGCCTGGGAGATGGTCATATCCAAGAAGTCTTCCCATGCCTCTGACTCGAGTTCCTTCATTTTCTTTTTGTAACCCTTGGGATCATCCTTGTATGCATCGGCGATCTTGTTCATGGCCTCGGCGGTCTCCATGTAAAGGGGACCTAAACCGGCATCCACATCCAGCATACCAAGGTAATTTCTCAGGTTGGCCGGTATCGGCTTGGCTAACCCATAGGGGGCCCAGTTATTGAGTTCTTCTTTCCTGACGGACATGTACTCGCCGCCTACAGCGCTGATTGCCCTTGATTTGAAGAGCAGGAACCATGCGCCCACAGGACCGTATGCATCCTTGAACCTGACCGGGATGAACCTGACTTCCTGACAGGTCATCTCAGCGCCGGCCTTAAGTGTGAAATAGGCGCTCGTGCCCGTGTTAAATGGCGGATACCAGGAACGGCCGAAACCCTCGCCGACTGACCTGGGACGGAACACATGAACCGCGCCGCCCGCGGTTATTACCGTGGCCTTGGCCTTGAATACATACAATTTCTCTTCACGGGTGCTGAAACCAATAGCGCCCACGCACTTGTTGCCGTCCATGAGGGGGTCTACGATAAAGACTCTCTCGATGAGCTCGCCACCTGCATCGGCCAGGGCATTTTTTGCGGCCTCGGCAATGATGATCTTATAAGACTCGCCGTTGATCATGAGCTGCCAGCGGCCTTCATGCACATACTTGCCCTCTTCGTCCGTCCAGATCTTGAGACCCCATTTCTCAAACAGATGAACCGTGGAGTCCACGTGACGGGCAATATTGTAAACCAGGTCTTCCCTGGAAATGCCCATAAGGTCCTGACGCACGTACCGGACATAGTCCTCGCATGTGTTTTCGCCGTCTCTAACACCCACATACTGGTTGATGGCCGAAAGACCCATGGCCACAGCACCGCTCCTGTCGGTAGCAGCCTTGTCAACCATGGTAACCTTCAGGCCGTTTTTCTTGGCCCAGTAGGCTGCCTCTGTGGCAACACCGCATGCTGCAAAACCACCACCAACGATCAGGAGGTCGGTACTCACTTCTACTGTCTCAAAATTTGCCATATCTATAATACCTCCTTATCTATGATACTGTGGGCACTGCATCGAGACCCAGTGAATCGGGTTCCGTTGCCAGGGCCTCGTTGTTAAGGTCATCATTGGTAGCATATCCGCCCAAGGGGTCAGCAGACCCTTCCTCATTGGTCCTGATGGGGAATTTGAACCTTTTGATGCTGCCGTCGCGGAACTTGATCGTCCACATAATGTCCTCAGAACCCCTGAGCGGCACACAACTGGCTCCCAGAGGGATGAAGTCCGAATAACCACGCACATCCATTGCCTGCTGGGGACAGATCTTGACACAGCACTGGCATTCCCAGCACATGGATGGGTCACGGTTGTATGCCTTCATCTTCTCCATATCCAGCACCATCAGGTCGTTCGGGCAAATGTACATACAAGCAGTCTTGTCCTGCCCTTTGCAACCATCGCATTTTTCATCGATTACGAAACTTGGCATTATTACACCTCCTGAAAGTTACGAATTATAAAATATTCAAAGTTATCAATGGTTAAAAGACTCTCTTTTGCACCTCCTTTCTCTGTAATATGTTTCAGCGTTCATACATGAAGTATGTCACAAAAGCCACTTTCCCATGGGAGAAA
>JAIOSR010000026.1 GCA_021107495.1 Desulfobacterales bacterium
ATTAACCTCTATCCTCTATGGGAACAAAATTTCTCTTTTTTGACCCGATATAGATCTGCCGGGGGCGATGGAGCTTCCATTTGGGGTCCCCGATACTCTCCTTCCACTGACTGATCCAGCCGGGCAGGCGGCCGATGGCAAACATGACAGTGAACATGTCCAGCGGAATGCCGATGGCCCTCATAACAATACCGCTGTAAAAATCCACATTGGGATAGAGATTGTGGTCAACAAAATAGGGGTCTTTTAAGGCAACCTCCTCCAGTTTCTTGGCAATATCCAGCAGGGGATCTTTTCTCTTCTGTTTTTTCAAGATCTTTTTGCATATCTTTTCCATAATGCGGGCTCGCGGGTCATAGGTCTTGTACACGCTGTGACCAAAGCCCATCAGGCGAAACGGATCCTTTTTGTCCTTTGCCTTACGGATAAATGGATTCGGGTCGCCGCCGTTATCGTAAATCCCCTGGAGCATCTCCACCACGGCCTGATTGGCCCCGCCGTGTAATGGTCCCCAGAGTGCTGATATGCCCGCCGAAATTGCCGCATACAGGTTTACCCGCGCACTGCCCACCAAACGAACCGCTGCGGTGGAACAGTTCTGTTCATGGTCTGCGTGCAGGATCCAGAAGACCTCAAGGGCCTTTACCAGATCCTTATCAATTTTGTAAGGCCGGACAGGAGAATCAAACATCATGTTCAGAAAATTGGCGCAATAACTCAGCTTGTGGCTGGGATAAATCACTTTATGCCCCAGGGACATCTTATAGGACATTGCCGCAAGTGTCCTCACCTTTGAAAGAAGCCTGGCAAAGGTTATGTTGAGTTCCTCTTCGTCCGTCAGTTCCGGCAGCTCGGGGTAAAATGCCCTCAAGGAATTCATCATGGACGACAGGATTCCCATGGGATGGGCCCTTTTGGGGAAGTTCTCAAAAAAGGCAAGCATATCCTCGTGCACCAGGGAATGGTCATTCAGCATTATGGAGAACCGGGTCAACTCCTTACGGTTGGGTAGTTTACCGTTGATCAGGAGATAGGCCGTCTCCACAAAGGTCGAATTTTCCGCCAACTGTTCTATGGGGATCCCCCGGTAGCGCAAAATTCCTTTCTCTCCGTTCATGAAAGTGATGCTGCTCTCGCAACTACCGGTATTTGCATAGCCCGGATCAAGGGTGATGAGACCGGTTCTTTTGCGAAGGGTTGAAATGTCAAGGGCCATTTCTCCTTGAGAACCGGTCACAACCGGCAAATCATAGGTTTGGCCTTCAATTACAAGTTTGGCTGTTTTTGCCATTTCTTTTTACCTCGCTCGTGTTATTATAACCAAGGTTAAGCGGTTCAACGTTCACGGTTCAAGGTTTAAAAGTTATAATACATCGAAATCCATCAGCCATACAAGTTAAAAGTGTCTAAAGTGACCTAAAGTTCATAAAGTTACGGAGTCGCTTTGCTCCACTGATTTTATATAATTGACAGAATTCCTTAACTTTAGCTCACTTTAAACTTTAGTTCATTTCCAACTCTTGTAGTTTAAAAGTGAAACATACGTGTCGTCTCTACTGAGGTATCATTTTTTTGATATCAGATAGTTAGGGCTCTTTAACCGTGAACCGTGAACGTTGAACCGCTTAACCTATATTTTAACTACCCGCAATAATTGCCAAACATGAATTTGGAAAAGGGAGATGGAATGGCGTATAAAGACCATATGGCAGGGCAGATTCTGGATGCTCACCTGGAAGAGGGCGTTCTCGAACCGGGCAGGGAAATCGGCATTCGTATTGACCAGACCCTGACACAGGATGCTACCGGGACACTGGTTTATCTGGAATTAATGTCAATGGGAATTCATCGGGTCCGAACTAAACGCTCTGTCGCTTATGTGGATCATAACACCCTGCAGTCCGGCTTCGAAAATGCGGACGACCATCTTTTTCTGCAGTCCGCTTCAGCCCGGCACGGGGCATATTTCTCCCGACCGGGTAACGGCATCTGCCACCAGGTGCACTTAGAGCGTTTCGGCATACCGGGTCAGACCCTTTTGGGATCGGACAGCCACACTCCAACGGGCGGTGGCCTGGGCATGCTGGCAATGGGGGCCGGCGGTATGGACGTGGCCCTTGCCATGGCCGGAGCCCCTTTTTACATGATGGTACCCGAGGTTACGCTGGTACGGTTGACCGGGGAACTCCCGCAGTGGGTGGGGGCCAAGGATGTTATTCTTTACCTTCTGAAAAGACTCAAGGTCAAGGGGGGGCTCGGGAAAATAATGGAGTACGGCGGCCCGGCAGTGAAGACTCTGAGAGTCCCGGAACGTGCCACCATCACCAATATGGGGGCTGAATTAGGGGCCTGGAGTTCCATATTCCCTTCGGATGAGGTCACCAAACGGTTTCTCACGGCCCAGGGACGGGAAACGGAATGGATCCCGATCTCGGCCCGCCAAGGGGCCAAATACGATGATGTCATTGAAATTGACCTTTCCGCACTGGAGCCCCTGGTGGCATGTCCTTCCAGCCCGGATAAGGTAAGGCCGGTGAACGAGCTTTCAAACGTAAAAGTAGATCAGGTGGCCATCGGCAGTTGCACCAACTCATCCTACATGGACCTGAAGCTTTCCGCCCAACTCCTTAGGGGCAAAAAGGTCAATCCCGAAGTAAGCCTGGTGATCTCCCCGGGATCCAGGCAGGTCCTTTCCATGCTGGCCAGGGAGGGCGAACTTACACATCTGATCGATGCGGGTGCGCGTATCTTAGAGGTGGCCTGCGGCCCCTGCATCGGTATGGGCCAGGCCCCACCTTCCGGCGGGGTGAGTGTTCGAACGTTCAATCGAAATTTCAAGGGTCGAAGCGGCACTCACGACGCCAGTGTCTACCTTTCAGGCCCCCAGGTGGCGGTTGCTGCGGCCATTACCGGAAGGCTCGCACATCCCGCTCTGCTGGGCAATGCGCCGGATATCGCTGAGCCTGAAAATTTCCTGGTGAATGATTCCATGATTATCCCCCCGCCTGACAACGGGGAAGAGATTTCCATACGCATGGGCCCCAATATTGTTGCGTTACCTGAATTGGAACCACTTCCCGGCTCATTAAAGCTTAAACTGATCCTGAAATTGGGAGATAATATCACGACCGATGATATTTTACCCGGAGGGGTCAAGGTTCTGCCGTTGAGATCAAACCTACCGGCAATATCCCGCCATGTTTATGAGTTAAGGTCGCCCGAATTTGCCGACAAGGCCCGTGAGGAAGGGGCCGTGGCCATTTTAGGGGGAGAGAATTACGGCCAGGGTTCCAGCCGAGAACACGCTGCCCTTGGGCCCCGTTTTTTAGGGGTCCGGGCCGTTTTTGCAAAGTCCTTTGCCCGTCTTCACAGGGCGAACCTGATCAATTTCGGAGTCCTGCCAATATGGGTGAGGGATGAAGAATATCACGAGGTAGAAGAAGGGGATCATATGGAGATTGCAGATCTTCACAGGTCCGTGGAGGAAGGAGAGAAAGTTGTTGTAAGGCTTACCAATAAAGGCTTTGATTTCAAGGGCCGCCTGGATCTTTCTCTTCGGGAACGGCAGATTCTATTGGCTGGCGGTCGTCTCAATTTTGAGGGACGGAGACTGGCAGGTAGGGCATAATTATCTTGGCTCCTCATTAGAATCTATCGGCCAAGATTCAATATAAAATTGAGCAACAGATTGAAAGCATGTTTTTTTCTGGTCATATTATTAGGATAGTAACAGTAGTTATACCCTATGATCGGGCTATGAAGTCTTTTCCTCGATTCCGGGTCTCACGGCCTGGTCATTTCAAAGGTTTACGGACGGGTGATG
>JAIOSR010000228.1 GCA_021107495.1 Desulfobacterales bacterium
CCATGATCATTGCCTGGTTTAACTGGGGGCTTAGCCTGATCGGAAGCGCCATGCTGGCCCTTTACATTGTCAAAAATAATCCCAAGGTGGACTATCGTCTCCTTATCGCTTCAGCCTATCTGGGTCTCGGTTGTACCTGGCATTCAGGTCTTTCCGCTTCGGCCCCGTTGCTGGTGAATACGCCCAATAACTTCCTTATCAAAGGCGGGTACCTGCCCGGCACCATATCGACCACCCAGACCATTTTTTCTCCTTTCAATCTCATCCTGCTGGTCATTGTCATTGTTGTTGTCACCACCCTTATGGCCCTCATGCACCCGTCCGAGGAAAAGACCTTCAAGCTCTCTCCGGAATTGGCCGACAGGCTCAAACTGTATGAATCTCCGCCGCGACCCGATAAATATGAGAGCTTTTCCTCCTGGGCCAACTGGTGGTGGGGATGGAACCTAATCATTGCCATAGGCGGATTCTGGTGGCTGGGCTGGAAACTGAGTGAGGTCGGCTTTGCCAAACTAATCAACCTGAATAATATCAACCTGTTCTTCCTGATGTTAGGCATCCTTTTCCACTGGAGACCATGGAGTTTCCTCAAGGCCACGGAAGAAGCGGGTAAAGCCGTGTGGGGAATTGTCATCCAGTTCCCTTTCTATGCCGGTATTTTCGGTCTTTTTAAATACACGGCATTAGCTACCGTATTTACCAAGGCATTTGTGGCCGTGTGCAGCGGAGGAACCTTCCTGCTTATTACATACTGGTACGCGGGACTGCTCAACTACCTGATCCCTTCGGGCGGATCCGAATGGGCAGTTACGGCCCCATATCTATTGCCTGCGGCCAAACAGTTGGGCGTGGAGGCCCATAGAGTCGTGGTTGCCTATGCCTGGGGCGATATGATGACGGATATGATCCAGCCATTCTGGGCCATTGCCATGCTTGCGGTTGCCAAGCTGGAATTCAGAGAAATTATGGGGTGGCTCCTATTGGTGTTCTTCGTATTCTTTGTGATTACATCCGGCGCATTTTTGCTGTGGCCGCTGTTTTAAGACGTTTTATTATATAGTGGTAACGAAAAAAGAGGCCCTGAGATAAGGGGCCTCTTTTTATTAACAACCAAGGAGAATCTTTCATGACATCGATTCGCTCTCAGTCGGCCGTTGAACTGGCCAATCTCATCCGCTCAAAAGACCTTTCACCTGTGGAATTGATGGAGGAAACCCTGAACAGAATCGAAGAGGTAAATCCCGACCTCAATGCCTTTGTGGCAATCCGGGCCGATCAGGCCATGGCCGAGGCAAAGGCCATGGCCGATCGTATAGTTGGAGGCGAAGATCCCGGCCCATTAGCCGGCATTCCCATAGGGGTGAAGGACCTGGAAGACGTAAAAGGCATGGTCACCAGCTTCGGTTCCGTTCCCTTTAAGGACAATCTAGCCCAATATGACTCTATTCAAGTGGCTCGCCTAAAAGCCTCCGGCGCCATCGTTGTGGGCAAGACCAATACCCCGGAATTCGGATTTACGGGTTTCACTAAAAACAGGTTGTTTGGTGTAACCAGGAACCCCTGGAACCGGGAGCGCACACCGGGCGGTTCAAGCGGTGGGTCGGCCGCAGCAATCGCCTCCGGCATGGTTCCCCTGGCAACCGGTTCTGATGCAGGAGGATCCATTCGCATTCCGGCCTGCTATTCGGGATGCTTTGGATTTAAGCCCTCTTATGGACGGGTGCCATTGGGTCCCGCACCCATACATCATATCAGCCGGACGTTGACACAGGGGCCTTTAAGCAGAACAGTGGAGGATGCGGCCCTGTATCTTGATTGTGTGGCAGGCTATCACCCTGCTGATCAGGACTCCTTGCCCGGACCGGAGATATCCTACCTGAAAAGTCTGAACAATCTTGATAAGTCATTAAAGATCGGTTTCAGCCCTACCCTGGGATATGCGCGGGTCCAGCATGATATCATGGCCCTCGTGGAAGATGCCGTGAAACGATTTGAAAAGATGGGTCATAGCGTTGAAATCTGGGATGGGGAGATACCCGAGGTGGGCCAGGCGTGGTCCGAACTCACGAGCTGCGATATTTATGCCCAGATTCACCAGGACCTGGAAAAATTTCGCCCGGAATTGGGTAAAACCCTTGTCATGTCGCTGGATCATGCAAAGACACTGTCATTAGATAACCACATAAAAAACCAGAAAATTCGATCGGATTTGAATCGAGCCCTATGGGAGTTCTTTGAGCGCTTTGACCTCCTTTTGACCCCAACCATGCCCACCGAGGCCTTTGCGGCCAAAGGGCCGCCACCAAAGGAGATTGACGGCCACCCCATCCCGCTTCTCGGGGCGGTTGCCTTTACGTATCCCTTTAATCTTTCAGGCCATCCCGCGGCAACCGTCCGGGTGGGGCTGACAGATACAGGGCTTCCGGCAGGCCTTCAGATGGTCGCACCAAGACACAGAGATGACCTGGTTCTCAAGGCCGCTTATGCTTATGAACAGGCATGCCCCTGGAATGATCTGTGGCCGATCACTACCTGAATACTAATCTCCCTTAAGATGTTGCCATGATGGAAAGGGCGTGGACTTCAATCTTACCAGTTCCTTCTCGCAGGTGAGGTCATAGTGAATGGGTGTAATGGTAATCTTGTTTTCCTTCAGGGCCATGGAATCATTTTCAGGATTGCCGTTTTCAATAAACTTTTCACCCGACAGCCAGTAATACACATTGCCCCTAGGGTCATTGCGGCGTTCAAAGCGCTCCTCGAATCTGGAGGTCCCCTGTCTTGTAATATATACACCGGCTATTTTCTCAGGGGGACATGCCGGAAGATTGACATTCAAGGCCGTTCCTTCCTTAAGACCGTTTTGCACAATAAACCGGATGATCTCTTTGCTGAACCGGGCCGCAAACCGAAAATCCGGGTTTTTTCTGGTTGCAAGTGAGATGGCAGCGGATCGAACCCCCAAAAAGGCCCCCTCCGTGGCCGCAGAGACCGTCCCGGAATAAAGTATGTTAACGCCCACATTGGCACCCACATTTATTCCGGAAAGAATAATGTCCGGGGGCCTTTCAAGCAGCTCCTGCACTGCAATCTTCACACAGTCGGCAGGAGTACCTGAGACAGCGTAACCGAAAAATGATCCGCGTTTCCGAACCTCTCGAACCCTGAGCGGCGACGTCAGGGTAATGGCATGCCCAACCGCACTCATTTCCACCTCCGGCGCGACAATATCCACGTCATAGTCCGGTTTCAGGGCCTGATACAGGGCAAACAGTCCGGGAGCATGAATGCCGTCGTCATTGGTCAAAAGAATTTTCATAGAATTTCCAAGACATCAATAGGACTGAGATTATAAGGATTCTTCATTGCTTCTCACTTCGAACTCTTGTATATTTGGAATCCATTAATCTTTTGTTCCGACAAATAACACTTACAGCTATCAATAGACACCCTTTATTTTTAAATCTACACCATAAAAAAGTCAAACCCATAAACATTGAGTTAGAAAAGGCATTCGCCCTCGGAAGCGGAAAAGAAACCGGACAAGGTCTCCTTGCATTGCAAAAGCAAAAGCAAAAGAACATTCATGAAAAAGAACTGGACACGCTCGTAAGATTCAGTTCGATTATCAATTCATCCTTGAAAATTGAGGACGTGCTCAATTACGCCATGCAGTGGGCAGAAGAGTTTATGAATGCAGAGGCAAGCACCGTCTATGAATTAGATGAAGACAAGGGCGAAATTTTCATTCGAATCGCAAGGGGGAAAAAGAAAGAACCGGTCAGACGGATCAAACTAAAGCTAGGTGAAGGAGTTGCAGGACGTGTAATACAGACCGGAGAACCCGTGGTGATGCAGGACGTAAGCCATGAAAAAATTTTCAGCAACAAATTTGACACCAAAACCGGTTTTGAGACCCGGTCAATGCTCTGTGTGCCCCTGATCTTGAGAGACAAATCTATTGGTGCATTTCAGGTCCTGAACAAAAGATCCGGGCAACCCTTTACCGATGCGGATATGGAACTCCTTACCAGCATGTCCCAGCAGATTGCCGTTTCCCTTGATAACGCCAAGCTATACCGCCGTCTTGAGAAAAAATTCAAGTTGACCGAAAAAGAATTAAGAAGAACCCAGGAAAAGCTAATCCGGTCAGAACGTTTAGCGGCCATGGGTAATCTGGTCAAGGGGGTGGCCCACGAAATCAGGAACCCCATCACTACCATCGGCGGCTTTTCCTCCAGACTAAAAAAGGGACTCGCAGAGGAATCAAAGCTTCGGAAATATGTCGATATTATAGTAGAGGAGTCAAAACGGCTTGAAAATATCGTTACCGAGGTTCACGAATTTGCCGGAGTACAAACGGCCAACATGAATCTTGATGATATTAAAGAAGTGCTAAATCAAATTGTAACAGGATTCAGTGAGCAGGCTAAAAAACAGGACATAAAGCTCATAGTAAAAGTCGATAAAAAACTCCCCTCGACATTCATGGATACATCCCAGATCGCAAAGGCCCTCTCCAATATTATTGAGAATGCCCTTGAAAGCATGCCTCACGGAGGGAAACTGACGCTTGAGGCCAAACTCGACAACGCCAATATCGTGACCAGCATCAAGGATACAGGCTGCGGCATTGCCCGGGAAAATCTGGATGCGGTATATGACCCGTTTTTCACTTCTAAGACACGAGGGGCGGGCCTGGGTTTGACAATGGTCCACCAGATTCTCATGAATCACAACGGTGAACTCAAGTTCGAGAGCAAAGAAGGCATCGGGACGACTGTGACGCTCCAGTTGCCTGTTACACAATAAGGTATAAACTCTTTACCCTTAAGGATACTATTCCGGTGAATTATTGTGATCAACGTATCTGCTCAATATTTCAGGGAACTCGAATTTATAGGAATATCTCTTTAATAACGACAGGCTTCCCGCCACAAGGACGGCGGGCAAGCAGTCGAGGCATTATGGACTATAACGCCCCTACTTATTGAAATATTGCCGATTAACTTTCATTAGGCATAATGAGGCAAAGAGTATCGCAAAGAGTAAAAAGAGTAAAATAGGCCACGGCTGGTGGTGGCTGCTGCTGGTTATAATCCTGGCGGGGCTTGGTTACTACCTGTACTCCGAATTTATAAGAGAACCGGCAAAAAATCCGGTTATTGAAAGACCTGCTCCCGTAAAAAAGATGCCCCTTCCACAGGAACAAAACCGGGTCACAGGTGAAGAGGGACCCGTCCAGGTTAGGCCAACCCGCGAAGAGCCGGTTGTAAAACCCGACCTAAAGGAAGACTATTGCATCCAGATAGAGAAAAACGTGGCAGAATTTTTTCGCTATTTGGATGAAAAGGAGTATGTCGGTCGCCTGAATTCGGAAGCGGATGCTTACACACGCTTCAAAAAAATCCTGCGGCGCGCAGCGGCGAGGCCTCCTTTTCCGGCAGGAGAGGGCTCTGACCCCAAGATCATCATAGGAAACCTATACCACTTTTTTCGTATCTTAGGCGGAAAAGACCTGTCCCTGATCAGAGCCGTGCTCAAAAACGAGCAGGACACAATGGAGATAAGCCTGGAAATGTTTTACAGGTGGCTCACATTGGGCGATCGTTGTCCTGATCCGGAAAACATCAGGCCTTCCATGACTACCCTTTATCAGTACGCGGGATTTTTCATAAATACCACCGGTGGGAGGGCCTATCTATTCAGAAGGCCCTCGGGTCTCAGGCTTTTGGTCAGTTATTACTGTCTCTTGATTGTCCATGAGGCCGACAAAAAGGGAAGGAACAGTTGCGGAATCGACATATTCCCGTTGATCGAACCGCTAAAGAATGAAATAAGATACTATCTGGATTTCCAATTTCAGGAAGAATACATCTTTCTGCTAGGGGAGATCGAAGACTATTACAGAAAAAAAAGATAGCCTTTTGAGCCAATTTCAAAACGCCCCCTTTTGTCCGATCTCGGCGTCAAGCTCAAATTTTAATCCTCAAAATACTCAACGTATTCCTGCGGTTAGAATTTTCGCCTTCCTTGATATCGAATAAAATTGATCATTTTGAAATCGGTTCTTTCATGATCAATTACGACCACAGCAACTTCCGGGACCTGCACAGGTAGCAGGTGGTCCTTCAGTGCCGCAGCATCGATCGGCGCCGCTCACCGGGAAACTCTTTATGGGGCTGACAGCAGCGGGCGCTGACAACAGTTTCTTGAGATTGCGCCCACCACAGTTTCCACAGGCAACCAGATCCGCTTCCGTGCTTGCCATCAGGATCTCCGTGTGATGACCGCAATCAACACACTCAAACTCAAATATCGGCATATTTTCTCTCCTACCAGCCACCCTCAACATCGGCCTTGTCGGCCAGAGGGAGTTTACCATCAAGATAGGCCTGCACCGCTTCCCTGACCGTACCGCTGGCATTATTGGCTACGCCCACTTTTGCGGCAGCTAAGGCCTTGAATGCATTGGGTCCGCAGAATCCCGTAAGTAAAACTTCGGCCCCGTTGTCGCTCACCATTCCCGCAGCCTGGATTCCGGCCCCTTTCAGGGCATTTAAATTCTCCTTGTTATCCAGCGCCTCAAAGGCAAAGGTCTCGGAATCCACGACTACGAAATAAAGGGCCCTACCAAACCTGGGGTCAACCTCTGAATCTAGGTCGGTTCCTTGAGATGTAACGGCTATTTTCATAATTTCCTCCCGGCACTCTCGCCCGTGGCCTTACCCGGGCTTTTTTCCTCATATTCTTTCAGTGCTTTTTGCAGGGTCTTTATGGCCAGGCGTGCGCAATGAATTTTTTTGTCCGGTAATTTCTCAACCTCTTTGTAAAGGACATCCAAGTCGATCTTGGCGGCCTCATCCAAAGTCTTTCCCTTGGTGAGATTTATCACTGCACAACCGGACGCAACAGCGCCGGGACAACCCAGAACCTGTATCTTTGCATCATTTATAGTATCACCGTCGGTATTAAAGGAGATCTTCATTGTGTCACCGCAGGGCCCGACAAGATCCGTAACCTGATCCGCATTATCTATAACGCCCATGTTTTCCTTTGCCTGGAAGTATTCGATTGCCTTATTCGAATATCCGGACTCGGACAGAATCTTGTATACATCATCATTTGCTTCTTTTTTGCCCATGGAAAAAACCTTTCATCTTGTAAACATGGTCCTATGGTTTATTGCATGGCTCCGCCGCCGCCCCCACACACCTGGTCATCCCCTATTGCTGGTAGCTTGCCGGCGATCAGGTCTTCAACAACAGGTCTTATCTCAGGCCGGGTCTCATCATAATAAACATCAATCCCCGCCTGCCTGAAACCCATTAAGGGCCGCATACCGATACCCCCGACAATCAGGGCCTTGACTTTGTGTTCTGCCAGCAGGTTCACGGGGACCATGCATCCTCCCTGCACATGGCTCTGATTCGGAACGGTACTCACCTCTTTGATTTCTCCGTTTTCAACATCCACCATGGTAAAGACGTCACAATGCCCGAAATGGCCGGACCTCTCGCCATCAAGACCACCGGGTCCCATGGACGGGATAGCAATTCTTCCTTTTTCCATCTCAAAAGTCCTCCCTATTTTATGAAACGCGGCTTCGCCGCTCTAAAAAATGTAATTTCCTATGGCTATCGAGTTAAAATCAAGCCTTGACAATCCGTTCTATGATCTGTTTGTAAGCCTTATTTATCTCCAGATCGGTCTTTTCCATAAGAGAATCCAATCTGCCCTTATCCCCCATTTCCACCATCTGTGTATCAAGGGGTATCTCTCCAATAAGGGGCACATCCATTTGAGCAGCCATTCTTTTGCCGCCGCCGCTCCCGAAAATAGAGATCTTCTCCCCACAGTGGGGGCAGACAAACCCGTTCATATTTTCCACAACACCAATTATTTTCATTTTGACCTGCCGGCAGAAGTTGATGGATTTCCTCACGTCTGCCAGGCTGACCTCCTGGGGTGTGGTCACGATAAGGGCCTCTGCATCCGGTATGGTCTGGGCCACGGTGAGCGGTTCATCCCCTGTTCCCGGAGGCGAGTCAACAACCAGGTAATCCAAGTCTCCCCAGTCAATATCAGAGATGAATTGCCTGATCGCACTGATTTTCAAAGGACCCCGCCAGATAACGGCAGTATCCATGTCCCCTAACAACATTTCCAGAGAAACAATACTCAATTTGTCGGAAAACCGGTAAGGCCTTACCACGCCTTCTTCGGGCATATCCAGACCACCCTGGACGTTCATTAAATGCGGAACAGTAGGACCATGCAGATCCACGTCCAGGAGACCAACCTTATGACCCTCGGCGCTCAAAAGCAGGGCCACATAACTGGCGACAGTGCTCTTTCCGACACCACCCTTTCCGCTCATGACCAGAATCTTTCTCCCGATCTTAGACAGGCTATCCTCAATCATCTTGTCCTGCTGGGCCCTTTCATGATCACCGGGGGTCGCAGCGTTTGTATTTGCTTGATTCATA
>JAIOSR010000348.1 GCA_021107495.1 Desulfobacterales bacterium
AAGGGCGCAACCCAACCCGGCCGCAGCCTTTTTTTATCTCCCTAAGTTTTTGAACAAGGATCTCCAGGGGTTCACCTGACATAAGACCGGCGATTTCAAGGGGTACTTTTGCAAGTATCTCATTGTCTTTTACAACGCTGAGTCCCCCGCCCATAATCCTCACTGATTCAACAGCCCTGTAGATTTCCTCATCAGTAACACCCACCGCAATGACATTGTGTGAGTCGTGGGCAACCGATGTAGCCATAGCGCCACGCTTAAGCCCAAAGCCCGTGACCAGGCCCAATCCTATATGACCGGTGGCCCTGTGTCTTTCCACCACGCACAGTTTTAGGACGTCTGATTCAGTGTCCGTCATCACATAGCCATTGTCTGATCCGATTTTTTCAAAGCGCATATGCGTTATTAACTGCCCGGGTACAACCTCAATCACCTTGGCCTTATCCTCTGAATAAGGAATGCGAAAGCTCTCAGGGCTCAACGGGGATATATTCAGGGGTTCGGGCTTCACTAAAGTGGCCTTGTCCTGACCATTTGGAAGATTGACCAGGGACCCCTTGTCAACGACCATGCGGCCGTCTTTGTAAACAGAATTCACTTCAAAGCCTTCAAGGTCATTCAGCACGGCAAGATCGGCACGAAGGCCCGGAGCAACAGCCCCCCTGTCTTTAAGACCGAAGTATTCTGCCGGGTTCAGGGTGGCTAACTGGATCGCAGTGACAGGGTCCAGACCCAATTGAATCGCCTTTTTGACCATATAGTTCACGTGACCCCGTTGTTGAATATCTTCAGGGTGCAAGTCATCCGAGACAAAACAGAAACGCCTGGCATTCCCTTTGTTAACCAAGGGGACCAATTCTTCTAAATTTTTAGCCGATGTGCCCTCTCGGATCATGAGCATCATACCGGCTTCAACCTTTTCAAGGCCTTCCGAAAGGACAGTCGTTTCGTGATCCGAACGAATCCCGGCGGTCACATATGCCTGAAGATCATTACCTGAAAGCGAGGGACAGTGGCCATCCAAGACTTTATTTCTAAAAAGATCAATTTTTTCAAGGACTTCCTGGTCTCCCGACAGGACACCGGGGAAATTCATCATCTCGGCTAATCCCAGGATACGCGGCTCATCATTGAGCTTTAATAAATCCGAAGGTCCTAAAGATGCACCTGCCGTTTCCAAATGGGTTGCAGGCACACACGAAGGGGCCATGAAAAAAATATCAAGGGGGATTTCCTGGCTGTCCCTTAACATAAAGCGGATACCATCAAGCCCCATTACGTTAGCGATTTCATGGGGATCCGCGACAATGGCCGTCGTTCCGTGAACCAATAAGGCCGCGGCAAGACAGGAGGGAACGAGCATGCTGCTTTCTATATGGATATGCCCGTCAATCAGACCGGGAATCACCCATTTGCCTTCTATCTCCTTTTCTTCCTTTCCATGATAACCGGAACCGATCCCCACAATGACACCATCATAGATTGCCACATCCTTTTCACTGATCGCCCCGGTAAATACATTCACCACCCTTCCCTTTTTCAGGACGAGATCGGCGGGGACCTGATTTCTTGCAGCCCTAATTCTTTTTTTAAGCGCTTCGATCATGTGAGTTAGCTCTGGAGTTACTAACGGGTAACCTTATCAATCACAAACCACTCTTCCGTAAGATCTGATGAGGTATCAACCAGAAGATGTACTATCTTTAGTTCGGGATAAAGACTCTTCAAGTCGTCCAGGTCCACTGTTTCAAATTTGTTTACATTATTTGTGTATGCCTGTTCAGTCAGGGCGTTTGATTCATAATTTTCCTTGGTGCGAGCGGATATCCTCCTCAATGACACATCTTTCGAACATTGGGTTTGTTGAATGACAAAAGACATTCGGGCCTTTGCCGCAACTTCGGCGGCCCGCGTTCTCAGTGTCTGGGTCACAAAAGTGGCATCCAGAATGACCCCCTCCCCTTTTTCTGCCAGCTCACGGGCCATTCTAAACATTTCGTCATATACGAGCGTCCTCTTGTTCATGCTTGAGGCCACCTTTTCATCGAAGATATCTTCATTTTTCAGGACCTCGAGGCGGATCATGTCTGTTCTCAAGATCCTGTAACCCTTCATTTCTGCAATAACTTCAGTTGTTTCCGTCTTATACGATGCCGGAAGCCCGCATGAGATCAAAACCGTTTCAGGGCCCAGCTCTTTGTTCATAAAATCAGCAAAAGGTTCTTTCATTTGTACCTCCGGCACAGTTTAGTAGTCGAGTTGGTTAATTGCTTATTGTGGACTAAAGTGAACGATTCAAGGTTCAGGGTTCAAGATTCTATATATAGGAAAAAGCGAGTTGAAAGTATTTTCTCGCTCTTTGAACGGCTTCCTCCTTTTTATCCGCATTTATGTTTTCATCATCCACCTGAAAGCTGTTGACTTTCCCCCTCACAAACGCACGGTAAATCTTATAAAAAATCAGGAGAGATTCAACCTCGCTTTCATTCGAAAATTCCTTGTAACAACTCCATAATTCATCGGCCTTATCCC
>JAIOSR010000533.1 GCA_021107495.1 Desulfobacterales bacterium
AGGTGCCCTTCAGCCGGGTGGCCCGGGTGAAAATGGAGCAGGGGTATGCATCTATCCAGCGCGCCCAGCGTCTTCGCGTAATAAAGGTGACCGCGGACGTGGATGAGACAAAGACCAACGCCAATGAGGTAAGGACGGTCTTGGAGGAGAGTTTCCTGCCCGACCTTAAAAGCCGTTATCCCGGCCTCAGGTACACCATCGAGGGTGAGGGCAAGGAACAGAAAGAATCCATGTCCGATGTCATCAGGGGTTTCGGAATAGCACTTTTCTGTATCTATGCACTCTTAGCCATTCCCTTCAGGTCATTCACACAGCCTTTTATCGTAATGGCAGCCATTCCATTCGGTATTGTCGGGGCGCTTTTCGGGCACCTGATCATGGGCTTTAACATCAGCATTCTGAGCCTTTTCGGTATGGTGGGTCTGGCCGGGGTCGTTGTAAATGACTCGCTGGTCCTGATCCATGCCACGAACAGGATACGTGGTGAAAGATTCAATCCCCAGGAGGCGGTCACAAAAGCGGCAGGCATGAGATTCAGGGCCATCATACTCACCTCTTTGACTACCTTTGCAGGTCTCACCCCTATGCTACTTGAAAAAAGCCTTCAGGCTCAGTTCCTCATCCCCATGGCCGTGAGCCTGGGTTTCGGCGTGCTATTCGCCACCGGCATTACTCTTCTTCTGGTCCCGTGCGGGTATGTGATCTTAGAGGATGTGCATAATATTTTCGCGGTCCTGAGAGCAAAAGTCGTTCGCCACCCCGATCATTCATAGGCTTTGAAATTCGGATCATTTCCCGATTATAGCCAATTAAGGCAAAATAAATGGGTTATCTCCAATTGAGCAGGCGTTATCCAAAAATTCTTGCCTTTTCATTTATTATTATGTAATATTAGCATATGACATGATTAAATTCGGAATAATTAATGCAATTCAACAAAATCCTTACGTCTAATGTTTTATGCTCCAATGTCGCGCCACGCAACCGCAGCGTTTGAGTGTTTGTTCACGGTATGGACAGGCTAAATGAATACATAAACTCTGTCATGTAATGGAGGGCATGAATGGCCAGGATAGCTGTAATTGCGGACATACATGGGAATCTTGAGGCCTTTGAGGCCGTTCTGGCAGACATAGAAAAACAGAAAAATATTTCCAGGATCTATTCTCTTGGTGACAACGTGGGCTACGGCCCAAACCCGGTTCAGGTTTTGGAAAAACTGGAACAAAGAGGCATCAGGTCCATCATCGGCAACCATGAGGCCGCTTTAGTGGGCATCCTGAATTTCGAGGAGGTATTCAGCAGCGAAAATGCAATAAAAGCGACATATTGGACAATTGATGAGCTGAAGAATCATAATGTTGATTTGGATGAATCACCCTTTTTCAAGAAGGCGGGTTTTGCCATGATGCCGAGCCGTCTTCCCCATGTGGGAATGACCCACAGCACATTAAGCAAACCTGAACTCTTTGAATATGTCGTTGGACCGGAAACTGCCGAAACAAGAAAAGTGGCTGTAAGGGAATTCGATTATATGAGAAAAAAGAAGATACCTCTGGTGTTTTTTGGCCATTCACATGAACCCCTTATTGTTAAATCCGACTATGGCGTCGGTGCAATTGAAATAGCCATCCCTCATTTCAAGAAGAGTAAAAGATCATATACATTTTATCCGCCGGAAGAGGAAATGTGGATGGTGAATGTCGGTTCGGTGGGCCAACCCCGAGATGGAGACCCGAGAGCATGTTATCTGATCTATGACACAAAAAGAAAAATATTGTCCTATTACAGGCTTGAATACGACTTCGAGAAAACCGCCGAAAAAATAATCAAAGCAGGTCTTCCCAAGGTATATGCGAGTAGACTGAAAGTGGGAAGATAGTTATTTAGAAAATATGCCTCCGTCTTTAATTAAAACACGATTCACGGAATTCCTTGTGCAAGAGAATTCCCTGGATGAATGCGGTTTTGAGGAATGGATCTTTTATCCCGGGATGTTATTCAATGAGCTTGAAAAATGGTGGGGAGATAAGAAGGGTAAGAGAGATAGACCTCACGAGGGTTTGGATTTATTTCTATACAGGGATCAACGGGACAGGATCCTTCATCTTGATAAAAAAACAAGAGTCCCGGTAATGTTTAACGGGGTGGTTGTCTCGATCCTCAATGATTTCTTAGGTAAATCCGTGATAATGGAACATGATTTCGCGGATAGCGATAACAGAAAGTTTTGTACTATTTATGGTCACACAAACCCATATGATGGTATTCACGTGGGACGGGTAGTCAGACAGGGGGATGTCATTGCGACTCTGGCTGACGCAGGCAAGTCAAAAGCCGGCATCTCCACTCATCTGCACATCTCGGCCGGATGGATATTCAAGTCTATCTCATATGACCGGCTTGACTGGGAGACAATAGGCGCTCCGGATGCGATGACGCTGCTGGACCCCCTGAATGTTATCGACCGCCGTTATGTTTAGAAGGGCTTTCAGGAGCCTGCTGATATAATTGAGATTGGCCAAAGGCACAAGGCACAGGGCGCAAGGAAAAGCACGTGCCCAAGCAGATGTGATCGACGATTCTCTCCGTGCGCCTTTCGCCCTGCGCCTTGCGCCGATCAAACGTACGTCGCAGAGAAGAAGGATGAGCGTAACCAATCAGACGCGGTTTTTCCCTTAGCCTCCCATATGAAACAAAAAGGTATGAATGACAAATTTGAAGCGATAATCAGGGCCTTGATCAGTAAGACTGGAGAACAGGGTCCCTTAACGGGCATTGATATTGTTGATCAATTCCGTCCCGAGGAGACGACGCCCGAGTCAACGATCAGGAACTTGAACTCAGCCTTCCTTATCTCCCTATGCGGGAAATCCCACCCTCTCTATTCCCATGCCGAAAATTTTATCAGGGATCAGGAGAAACAGCTCACCTTTAAGAACGCAATTGAATTTTATCGTGATGGATTGGCCCTTGTTCGTGATGAGATTGAGAACAGGTATGCCGGGGACGCTGATTTCAGGAACGACCTGAACAAATTATA
>JAIOSR010000396.1 GCA_021107495.1 Desulfobacterales bacterium
CTTGAGACCCGCATAATAGAAATGGGTGTCGTCAACCACGGTGTAGTCCATGCCCGTGCCCTCTAATGTCAGGGGAAGGGCAGGGTCCCAGACCCGTTCGGTCAGCCAGAACCCGCGAGGCTTGAAAGCAAAGCGCCTCTCCAAGTACTCGTTCATCATAAGGACCTGCCCCTTTGCATCCCGGACAGGAATAGAGGCTAACAGGGGCTCAAAGAACCCGCCGGACAGGGGTTCTACCTGACCTCGCGCCACCAGACCTGCCATAAGCTCCAGGGTGTCGGGTCTGTGCTTTTCAAGCCACTCCAAAAGGGGCCCGGAAAAATGGAGCCCCACTTTGACCTGAGGGTAGGCATCAAGGAGACCCAGCAAAGGCCGGTAGCACTTCTCATGGGCCATATCAAACACATAATCAAAATTACCCACCGGCTGGTGGCAATGGATGACCATAATCAGGTTCATGATGGGGGTGTTTCCTCTACTATAAAGCCCAGACGTCTCCCCAATTCATAAAAACCGGAAGACAGTTCCGGGGCAAGGGTGCCTGTAAATTTAAGGTTGCGGTACAGTTCATAAAACATGTTCTGGCACTTCCAGAGGTCGGGCTTCAGATTCAGTTCATCGGCCAGATTCAAAAAACTTATAATGTTTTCCATCGAGATCCGGTCAGGGTCCCGCGCCAGGCGGTCCATTTGGCGACTGAGATAATCCTGTGCCATGTGCGTGATTCTCTGCTCATTCAGGGTTACACTCAATGATTTGGCTCGATCAGCCAGGTCATGCAGCCTTGTCAGGTCCGTGGTGCCTTTCTCCTGATTCGAGTCAAAAAGACGTTCCATTTCATCAGTCAACAGAATGGACAGAATGTTCTTCGGGATTTCGAGGCCCGGTTCCTTCTTATTAACGGGCAAAGACAAAAACTCTTCAAGACAGCCGTTATGTTTCCGGACATAATCCGCGGTGTTGAGGGCAACATTCAATGCCAGGTTCTCCATAAGGGATTTGCGCATATCCGGGATAAGGTCCTTCAGACCGTATCTTCTGACCCCTGACAAATGCAGGCTCAAAGTCTCCTCTGCTTTATCAATGTTATCCATTGTCAGGAAGGGCACTGTTTTGTCGGCCCTTTCCCCTACAAGACAGCTCATTTTTCCGTTTTTCCCGCACACTGCCAGGTATATCCGTTTATGCTCACGGCCTGTCCCGATCTCAACTACCTGTGCTTCGCCCGATATGGCCCGGATATCCTCTTTGGTCAGCCGTTGTTCGTTTAGGGGCCGGACCATTTCGGAAAACAGGCTATCTTCCCCGGGAGTTCCTTCAATCAGGCCGGCAAAGGCATGGTGGGCCGCTGCAAGTGAGGGATCTATGCGGGAGGGCCTGACACGGGTCTCATATACATATTTGCCATCCCGGTAATCAGGGTCATTACTCGTGGCCCCGGACAGAAATTTAATAAGCCCGGTTTCCAGTTCCTTACCGGCCCATGGCTCCACCAGTTCCATTGCCCGCGCAGCATATTTGAGTACCTGGACAGGCTCAAGGCCTGAAATATCATCAAAGAACCAGCCGCAACTTGTAAACATATAAAGCGCCATACGCTGGGATTCCATGAGCTGAAATGCCTCGACCTGCTCCTCATATTCGAGGGTCCGCACAGCAAAGTTCTTAAGAAAAAGATCTCGCTTTTCGGCAGAAGGGTCAGAAAATAGAGCAATATATCCATCCCTGGCTTTCCAGGGATCCTTGAAGTGTCGCCCGGCCCGTTCCTCGAAGATTCCTGCCAGTTCGCCGGCGAGCCGGTCAAGACCCTCCCTTAAAGGGGCCCGCCATGCCTGGTTCCATCCGGGTTGCCGGCCCACGCTGCACCCGCAGTCGGACCGCCACCTTTCAATACCATGGGCGCAGCTCCATGAACTGTTTTCAATAATCCTGACCTCGTATTCCGGGGGAAAACTCTCAAGAAATAGCCCGTAGTTTGTGAGTTTGATTTGTCCGGTCTGTTCCACGTGATTGAAAAGCCATGACAGTGCAAGGTCGCCGAACTTGAAATGGTGCCCGTATGATTCCCCGTCCGTGGCCAGGCTGACCATTTGCGGCCCTTCCTTATGCGTTCCAAATGCCTGTTCGATGCGTGAAAGGAAATTTTCGCCCGATCCTAAGAGCTTTTCATAGGCCACGGCCCTTGAAACCGGACCGTCATAAAAAAAGACGTCAATGAAACGTCTGCCCCTGTTGCCCAACCTTACCCTGTAAGGCCGGGTCGGATTGATTCTGCCCCCTGTTACGTCCTGCCATGGTTTGCCCCTTGCCGGTCCTTTTAAGGGACGTACGGATTGAGCCTGGGTCGGGGACAGGACAGTAAACTTTACGCCCTCTTCGGCCATCAGGATCAGTGTCTCGGTATTCACCGCGGTCTCTGCGAGCCACATCCCTTCTGCCTCACGTCCGAAGCGGTGTTTGAAATCGGCCAGACCCCAGCGAATCTGGGTCAGTTTATCCCTGCGGGTGGCTAAGGGCATTATAATGTGGTTGTATACCTGGGCTAAGGCGTTTCCGTGTCCCTGAAAACGGTCTCGGCTCAACCGGTCCGCGGTAATGATCTGACCGTAGATCCAGGGGTGGGCCTTTTCCAACCATGATAGAAGGGTAGGCCCGAAATCAAAACTCATGTACGCATAG
The DNA here is from genome assembly GCA_021107495.1 of Desulfobacterales bacterium. GTDB lineage: Bacteria > Desulfobacterota > DSM-4660 > Desulfatiglandales > Desulfatiglandaceae > JAIOSR01. Next base: position 2,680 of record JAIOSR010000396.1, read on the forward strand.
TTGTTTATCAATTTCAGGATACGCCCGTTCTCATCGTACAGCCTGGCCAGAGTATTGGGGCCGTAACACTCGCGAGCGATACGTTCGTTCCAGTCGTGATAGGGGGAGGAGGATGGTTGGTACTCTATTTTCTCCAACCAGGGGTTCTCCCTGGGCGGTTGATAGAAATGTCCGTGGATGCAGAGATATTTATCAATCAATTTTGTCATTCACCCCGCCGGACCGCAACGGCCCTCTCAAATACAGCTAAATACTCCTTTGCCGAACGCTCCCAGGAAAAATCCTTAGCCATGCCCTCAAGCATCATGGCCTGCCACGCATCCCGGTCCTGAAATGGCTCGACTGCACGGGCCTCGGCCTTTAGCAGGGCCTCGGCCTTAAACGCCTTAAACTTGAAACCGGTGCCGGGACTATCGCCTTCATTCGGGTCCGTAACCGTGTCCTCAAGGCCGCCGGTAGCTCTTACTACTGGAATAGTCCC
>JAIOSR010000432.1 GCA_021107495.1 Desulfobacterales bacterium
GAAGTTGGAGGCACGAGCCAATAAAATCAGGGCTGTTCATGAAATGAAGTAGATCCTAAACAAATAATACACCTGTGTGAGCCTTCTAAATTAAGGCAATAACTCTATCTACACATATTGTATGTGGCCTATTTGGAGTAAGAGTGAATGCGCCTATAATTATAATGCTGGCCAAAGATTGCTCCCCAAAAGTTGAAATATATCGATGTACGTCCTGACCACCTAAAAATAGTGACGTTTTCATCTGGTATCCTTAAATCCTTTGCGTTTACGATTTCAGTCAAATTCGCTCCTAAAATCATATTCCTCAGATTCATGTATAGTCACCCTGTTGGCAAATGGCCTTGCCCAGTTTAAATTCCAACTGCCACAATATATACTGAAAATACCTGATTTTTTGATAGCTTCGATAACGGCATGAGGGCATTTTCAAGTATTCGATTGGTAAACATATCCTCAATCCATGCAGCGAAAATTCAGTATTGATAAGGTATGCTTTTGCACCTATGTCCGCAGGTTCCGCTATGTTGTACCAACCCATACTGTCTTTTTAACTGGGTCTTTCGCGGGGGAAAAGCAAGGTAATGAATTGATATTACAGTTTATGGAATTGGGAGAACCGGAAATTCCTTTCCACCGGCCATCGTCATTCGAGATGAAGATCGAGAGTGCATAATCGTGTACTAACAGGGCGATGTGGTGGGTGTTTTTGAAGATGCGGTTTTAGGCGTCAAAGAATTGACACCAAATCACGGCGATCGTTTTTTCCTGTATTCCGACGGCCTGATTGAAACCGGCGGAACCCGCGAAGAGGGCATCCGCAGGATTGCCGGTGCCTGTGCAGCCCGGAAAGGGGCATCGCTTGAAATTGCGGTGCCATCCATTCTGGGTGATATAACTGACAACAGCGTTGCCCGGCACGACACGATTCTTATGGGGGTGGAAATATGAACACAGTCGCGCCTAAAGACAAAACATCCCTGAATTGTGAGATCCCTGCACGCCTTGGGGCTGTGGATTCCGTGTGCAGGGAAATCCACGGCAATTTCCGTGACGCAGGCAAGAAAATGGCATTAAACTTGCAATTTCGGTAGGAAATGTATCCGATTGCGGATCACCGATAAAGGTCCCGGTTTCAAGTGGAGAAAAGCACGGAAAGTGTTGCCGCGGGATGATGCAGCGACCGTCGGTCGTGGGCTGTCAATAAAGGCACTGTATGCCGAACGAATGGTTTTCATCAGAAAATGAAACCGAATCACAATATGACAAATTCGTAAAGAGTCGGAAAACACACATTGTTGTCATTCCCGCGGGGCCTGTCCTCGTGGAGGCTGGGAGAGGGAATCCAATAAAATCAAATAGTTCTGGACTCCAGCCGCAGTTTATCCCGCACTTGATGCGGGGCGGGAGTGACGGCCTTGGAGACTTTTTACGAGACCATCACACTATGGATGAGAAAAATGAGGACCGCCATGTCCGAGTATACCGTAGAACAAAATGAAAACCATAGTCTGGTGACGCTAAAGGGTGATGGGCGGCCTGCGGAGGGTTTTTATGCCGATCCCTGGGAGCGGGACCTGCTTGTCAAAAAATTGTCGGAAAAGGACAGGGTCGACAATTACAAATGGGGGGTTTCTGTAAAGGAGCGGCAAAAAGTAGGAAAAGGGAGTGCCTTTCGATTCGTTTTACCGATCATAAGCAGGACAAGACATCTCCTAAAAGAGAGGCCGCTCCAAAAAACGAATTAATCTTATCCGAAAGCATGAAACGAGAGCCCAAAATAGAAATGAAAAAGGATGTTGGTCAGCAAGAAGAGACGTCATCTGTCTGCCCGGTAAGCGGATTACCAGTCCTTCGAAAGCCAGAGTGGACTGAAGTCCGTTTTGGGAAGGAGTATTGCTTAACGCTTAGCGTCATCGGTAAGAGAATTCTATTAGCCCAGTCCACCGGATACGGGAGGCGACAGGATGTTAAAAATGCCATGAGGTTAGTCAGCCAGGTCCTCGATGAGGTTCTGGGAGACGATGTTGCCTATGTTCATATCTCAGATTATTCAAAGCTCAAAGGAGCATCTTTAGCAGCGCGTAAATACTACATGGACTACTTGAAGAAACAAGATGGCATCTTGGATTTGATCTTCTTGGGAGCAATGCCAATCGTCAATATGAGCATAAAACTCGTGAAACGAATAAGCAGGGTCAAATATGGTATCCATGTTGTTGATGACTATTCTAAGGCTGTAAGTCTTGCACTTGATAAGCTGAAAGATTTCAAGGTCCGATCAGGAGACCCATATATTTGTGATACGGATGGAATGACTGTTTTTCAAAAAAAGGATGAATATGGCCACGCAGCCGTAATAAATCCGATATGGAATCTTCAGACGGAAGACTTCTCTGTTCAATTTGAAATTATTGAAGGGAATATCATCCACACTACAGCTAAAGGGTTTCTCAGGGAAAAAGATGTTGTCCCCCTTCACGAGTTGAGGGAAAAAGTCGTCAACTCAATATCATCGCCAAATGACATTTACTTTATTGTTGCCGGTGTAGGAGATCTAAAAGGAGGGAGCCGAAAGGCACGGAGAAAATATCTGGCATCCTTGAGAGATGCGTATAACGAAAAACCTTTTCAGTATATTATGTACGGAACAAACTGGTTTCTGCGGACAGCAATAAACGTGTCAAGGCAGTTTCTCCC
>JAIOSR010000394.1 GCA_021107495.1 Desulfobacterales bacterium
AGGGCGGCCCTGCTGAAGCGGACAAGGGGTTCTTCACAAAGCCTCAGCCGCGCGTTTTCAGCCCCATTCGTGAGTTCCTTGAAATGCTTCGCAGAAACGTGAAATTTAGGCTCCGCTACCAGCAGCATCCCTTTGTTCGTTAGGCAGCAACGTATCTGTTCAAAGAAAAGATTCGGTTCCTGTACCTCATTGACCATCCAGAAAGCTAATGCGAAGTTGACGTTTTTATGGTCCCCGATTCTCTCGTTTGTACACCGGTATGTGCGGATACGATTATCCACACCCGCCTTTTCGGCCCGCCTTTGTACCACCTCAAGCATCTCTTCCTGGAGGTCCACGGAGATCACCATACCATCATCCCCCACAAGCCCGGCCATGCCGAGAGAGAAATGGCCCATGCCGCATCCCACATCCATGACGGTCATGCCCGGTCTGATATAGGGGGAGAGGACCTTCTCCGGAATGTGAATCAGTCGTCGTAACCGGTTGTCAAATGTGTATGCTAACCACCAGGGACAGAGATGAGCCATTTTTGAAAACTCCTTGGGGTGCTAATTTTAACAGGTTATGGTGAAAAGATAATCTTGGTAACTCCCAGTTAAAAACATAATATGAACTCATGTTCATGTTGTCAAGTTAAAAATACGACGTCATATTCATATTTCTTGTTGACTTTCGGGGCGGCAATAGAGATCATTGCGGTTAAGAAAACGGGGGAGGCCTGACTTGCAAAAGAAACAGAAAAAAATTGTGAGAGAACCGGTTCAGCAAAGGGGAAAGGAAAAAAAGGCAAAGATAATCACGGCCGCACGAAAGCTTTTGAACCGCGAAGACTATGAGACCGTTACAGCAAACCGCATAGCCGGGGAGGCCGGGGTCTCCGTGGGCACCTTCTATTCCTATTTCAAGGACAAGCGGGATGTGTTCTTAGAGGTTATCAGGCAGTATTCCGAGGACATCTTCGGCGAATTGATAGCCAGCATCAGGGACCTGAAACAGGGCTCCTCAAACCTTGAGGAGGTGGTGCGCAGCCTGATCCTGGTGGCAAAAAAAAGGCATGATCATGAAAAGGGCCTCCATAAACAGATGCTGGTACAATCCATACGTGACCCGGAGATTAGGGAACTCTCATACATTGAGGAAGGGAGGGCCGATTCACTGATCAGAGAGATACTTGACCAATACAAGGATCAGATCGATGTCAAAGACCCGGATGCCGCCATCTTCCTGGTTACCAACTGCGTGGAAGAAATGATCCATCACCTGATTATCCATGGGAGCGAGATCCCGGAAGAGAGGGTGTTCGAAGAACTGGCCCGCATGGTGTACCGTTATCTTGCAAGGCCATAAGACATCAAAGAACAGATTCTTTCCTCATGTCGCCAATTCTTCCGGTGCTTCCTGTTAAAGTTCTTTCCCGTCTTACAAACCTGAGGCTTTGGGATTTATTGGGAGCGGGACGCTGTTGACTAGCGTGACTAACATTAGAATACAATGCATCCTCTGATAATTCTGTCTTCCGGTTTCAAATTTTGTCATCCACCATCGATATCTTGCCAGGACAACAGAATCTCAACTAATTTAAAAACCTTTGATATATCTGACTGATCGGGAGGTGTGACGGTGTTGGCATTTCAATTACTTGGGAGGCCTTCGTAGGGCTCACTGCACAGTTGAAAAGTTATAACCATATTTCTCGCTTTATCCTTATGATTTAAGTCGTCTTGAATCCATGATAATTTCATGTTAAAAATTTAATCGCAATAAAATGAAAATACCCATTCTTTTTTTTCAGCACCTTGAATTTAAAGGCCGTTTTTCTTTAGTATTGATTGTTTCATTAGATCTTATTTATTTGTGTAAATGATGAGGCGATCTCCGGGGTGAATAGGGCGTTTAATGTCAATACGATTCCAGATAATGAGGGTCACGAGTGGAATACCGAATCTTTCTGCGATTGACGAAAGATTATCCCCTTTTTTAACGATATAGACTCTTTCTTTTTGCGCTACAAAAAATTTTTCCACATAACCCTGATACCGGGCCTGAAAGCCCTTTGAAGCTCCTTTGGGAATAAGAATATTGTGGTTCCCTTTTGTGATGTAGTAACCCCGGATTTCCGGATTTAAGTCCTTGATTACCTTGAAGTGGGTTTTTCCTGCCTGGGCAATAACTCGGATCGGAGTCTCTTGCAAACATTTCACTTGAACCTGATCGAATGTTAAGGGGGGATAGTAATCCTTTTCTGTGAGATTAAAACCGTATTTCTCTGGATCATATAAGATCAGCTTCACCGAAAGGACGCGAAATATATATCGCTGTGTTTCAAGAGGAAGATAAAGATTATAATAGTCTCCTGTATCCTGCTCCAATATTTCGGACATAAGTCCTTCTTCCCCCATATTATATGCAGCAGCAGCGAGGGTCCATGACCTAAATTTTTTATGCAGTTCTTTAAAATACTGGATTGCTGCCGCAGTTGAGGCAAAAATATTTCGACGCTCATCAATATCTTCATTAATAACAAGCCCATATTTCCTACCTGTTCCGACCATAAATTGCCAGAACCCCATTGCTCCTTTACTTGAACCGGCATGGGGGCGAAAGGCACTTTCAGCGATGGCTACATACTTGAGATCGTCCGGCATTCCATTTTTCTTCAACATCTGTTCAATATGTGGCAGGTAGCGGCTTGAACGCTTCAACCAGAGAATAACCTGGGGTCTATCCCAGAGGGAAAGGAGAAGCTCCTTTTCAAGCCGTTCCCGAATTTCCTGTCTTTTGATTGGGACTTCTTCGCCACAAAATTCAATGGGTGTGTCTACCTTGAGAGACGAAATCAGGGAAGGGAAATTAGCCGGTTCGAGAGATGCGGCATATATGTTTGAAAAAGATAAAAACCATATGCAAAAAGATGTTAAAAGAATCCATTTCAAAAAACTCATATAGTTGAGATTTATATTATTCGTAGATTTCGTGATCAATCTTATCATTACAACCCCATTGCAATGTTGGCATTGGGTTCCTCTAGCGTCTATCCATGTTCCTATATTTTTTTTATTCTTATCTTTTCAGGTTAACCCTTGAAAGTCAATTCATAGCGACCTCATGTGCAGCGGGACGTATAGTTG
>JAIOSR010000107.1 GCA_021107495.1 Desulfobacterales bacterium
AAAAGGCATTTTTAGGTTGGGCCGACAGGACATTAGGCGCCGGTTTTGCCGTCTTAAAGGGCGTTATCCTTACGTATCTTGTCATTGTCCTGCTTACCTTTTTTGTCCCTTCAAAGACCCCGCTCATCGCCGGATCAAAGCTGGCCCCTCTGATCATCTCTTCATACCAGTCCATGATCAGTCTTGTCTCACCGGGTGCATATCAGGAATGGAAGAGAAAATTCCTTGGGCATACAAAGGGGTTTGGGGCCGTGGTCCCGGAAAAGGCTCGGGAATCCAGGGGTAAACCCTAACGCTGCAAAAGTCGAGGGTGCAGCAGATCTAAGGCGTCAAGGGTGAAGCCGGAATAATCTACTGCGAACCCTTGACCGGTCTTCGCCAAGGCTACGCCCCGGCAGGCAACGATGGAGATGCGGTGCCCTCGGCTTTCCCTTCGGGTAAACAACATTGTGATTTGGGGGCCATGTTCGAATGCACATGCGGTGAATTCCAGCAACACCTGTGACAGCGGGACAAAACACTGTAGTATAGGGGTTTGCAATAATGTTAACCATGTTGTTTATGCAACATTAGGGTAAAGATGGATCCAGATAGATTATCCAGTGCCATTGTTGATCTTGTTGATTTGGTGGAGCGGCTTCGGGTGCCCGGCGGGTGCCCGTGGGATGCTGAACAGACGGACGACACCATCAAGATATACCTGCTTGAAGAGGCATACGAGGTCCTTGAGGCCATTGAAAAATCGTCTTCCACTGATGTATGCCTTGAATTAGGAGATCTCCTGTTTCAGATCCTTTTCTTAGCCCGGTTAGCCGAGGAGAGGAACGAGTTTGATCTCGTCCGGGTCATTGAAAAGATCAAAGAGAAGATGATCCGACGGCACCCTCACGTCTTCGGTGAGGTAAAGGTCGATACTGCCGAGGATGTGGCCCTTAACTGGGCCAAGATAAAGAAGTCAGAGAAAGGGGCCTTGAATGCGGCATCCTCTCTTGAGAATGTGCCGGTGAATCTGCCCGCGCTCCTACGGGCACACAGATTAGGTGAGAGGGCCTCCAGGGAGGGTTTTGATCCGCCCCATAAAGGGCAAACATGGGACGGTGTTCAGGAACGATTTGAAAAATTGAGATCTGCCCTGGCAGAAAAAAATAAGGACCTGATTGGGGAATTCATGGGTGATCTCCTGTTCGATATGGCCGGTCTTGCCAGGGCCTGGCGATTGAATGCAGAGGATGTTCTCAGGCTCGCCAATCAGAGATTCCTGGAACGTTTTGAAGAGATGAAAAAGGAACAGGTAAGTTGTCCCGGAAAAAGAGACCATCAGCCATTCGGCGAGTCCTGAAATGGGGCTTAAAAATATTTTTTGTCCTGTGGCTTCTTACCCTTGTACAGGTTTTTCTGTTGAGGTTCATAAACCCGCCGTTTACCGTGGGAATGTTCACGACCTGGGTCCAAAACAGGGGTCCCACAAGCAATTGGCGGCTCCGCAATTCCTGGCGATCCCTGAAAGAGATTTCACCGCACCTGAGAAAGGCTGTCCTGGCAGGCGAAGATCAACGCTTTTTGTCCCACCACGGGTTTGATTTTACCGAAATGAATGAGGCTATCAAAGATATGGCCTCAAGAAAAGGCTTTAGGGGAGCAAGTACCATTACCATGCAGATGGCCAGGACGGTTTATCTATGGCCGGAGAGGAGCTGGTTGAGAAAGGGGGCCGAGGCATATTACACCTTGGTCATTGAAATATTATGGACCAAAGAAAGAATTCTTGAAATATATCTCAACACGGTGGATTGGGGTACGGGTCTCATGGGAGTTGAAGCGGCCTCACAAAAATATTTCCATAAGCCTTGTTTGCACCTCTCCCCATCTCAGGCAGCCGCACTGGCAGCTATTCTGCCCAGCCCCCACCGGTGGTCTCCGACAAGACCAAATTCCCGGGTGTTGGATAGAAAAAAACGGATAATGAAAGACATGAAAAAGATGCCGCTGATATAAGATTCTTTGGTTTGTCTCCCAATCAGTCCACCCTCTGGGATATACCCTGCTATGGAGGACGGTTGGGAGAAAGTGGCCAAGGATTTGTTTCTTTTATTAAGTTTTTCACTCGACCCCTTGACCCCTGGACTCCTTGAATCCTGATCATCGATCAACTAATTTGGAGATGGTCCGATTCTTTATACCTTTGCCCGGTGCATAAAATCCCCCCTTGCCCCCCTTTATTAAAGGGGGGATGGGGGGATTTTCCCCTTTACAAATGGGGGATGATTATGCCTTTAACTGTTAACACTGGCTTTTGGACAGCAATGAAATCACCCATGCTTTCAGACATTACTCATAGAATAAGAAGCATCAGCCTGATATGGAAGCTCCTGATTCCTTTCCTGTGCCTTTCCTTTATCGGGACCACAACACTGGTTTATATCGGTCTTACCTCGCAGCAGTTACTGATCAGGCAGGAAGAGCAAAAAAAGATGCAGCGCTTTTACCTGCTTTTTTTGAAGTTGATCGATCAGAAGCAGGGACAGGCCCTTTCCATGGCGACAATTATTGCCGGGAACCTCGAAGTTCAAAAACTGCTTTCGGAGAAAGATCGAGGCGGCCTCACGGAACTCTGTTTGCCTCTCTATAAAGATTTGAAAAAGGATTTCGGTATCAAACAATTCCACTTTCATATCTCCCCCGGCAAGTCATTCCTCAGACTCCATTTTTTGGAAGAATTCGGCGAGATGATTTCATACCGAAAAGAGATTATAGATGCCATGAAAAGGGGAAAGGGTGTCGGCGGCCTTGAATGGGGCCTGACAGGTCTAGGCATTCGGGGAGTTGTGCCCGTTTATTATAATGGCTTGTTAGCTGGAAGTGTGGAGATTGGCTTCCCTTTTGGCAATCAATTTTTTGCTGACCTCAAGCGGACTTGGGGGCCTGATTTCACAGTGTATGAGAAAAGGGGTGAGGATTTTTATAAACGCTTAGGGACTACCCTTGCAAAGGGGCCGGAATTTTTCCCGGGTAAGTATTTGGCCGGCTTAAAGAATGATGCCCCGGTCATCCTGATTGCGCCGGATAAATACCCTCACAAGTCCATCCTTTTAGGGCCTGTAAAAGATTACTATGGAAATGTGGTAGCCTTAGTCAAGATAGATGTGGACCGGTCGGTCATTACGGAACGATTGGTCGAAAAACGCAATCTGATGATCCTTGTGGGATTTGCAGGGCTTTTTCTGTCATTCCTGTTGACCTGGGCAGTGGCCTCTGTTTTTGTTCGTCCAATCAAGGAGATAGTAAAAGAGGCCCGTGAGATAGCAAAAGGAAAAAGGGAGGTCAGGCTGGGTTCCAGACCCATGGACGAGATCGGAAAGCTCGCCCATTCCCTCAACATGATGCTGGGTGTTCTCAGGGAAAGGCGGGCGCAGATCGAGGAATACGCCAGGACCCTGGAACTCAGGGTTCAGGAAAGAACCGCCGATCTGGTGGCCTCGGAGGAGAAGTACCGTGAATTAGTGAAAAATCTTCCTCTCATCGTTTACAGGGTTTTGGATGACGGTACCACGGAATATATAAACCCCTATTTTACCCAGAAGATAGGCTATACCGCGGAGGAAGTGGTGGGAGACAGGAATTTCTGGCGAGAGCAAATCGGAGATAATGGTGAGGGTCAGGAATGGGTGGATGGACAAGAATTCCGGGTTGAGAGAGTCGTGAGAAACAAGCAGGGAGACATGTTGACCTTTATTGATCAGGGCACACCCCGAAAGGATGAGCAGGGAAAAGTAAGATGGATTGACGGTATCATGATGGACATTACCGAGCTGAAGAGACTCCAGGGTCGGGCATTAAGAACAGAGGAAATCCGGGTGTCGGGAGAGATTTCGGCCCGGTTTGCCCATGAAATCAGGAATCCCCTGTCCACTGCAGGGGGATTTGCGCGCAGGCTTCGCGATGCCCTCCCAAAGGATGACCCCAATCAAAAAATCGCAAGCATCATTGTGGGAGAGGTGGCAAGGCTGGAAGAGATCCTTCGGATCACCTTAGCCTCTATCGAGCCGTTTGCCTTGACTATCGAGGACGTTGACATGGATGCTCTTTTTGGATCTTTGCTCAAGGAACTCGATGACTTAATAAAAAAAAGGGGAATTGATCTAAAGGTCTCTGTGCCATCTTCGGTCCCGCGTTTGCATGGAGATGAGGGTCTGTTAAATAAGGCTTTTGGGGCCCTCTTAAAACATGCAATTTTATCCATGGCCGAGGGGGAAAGGCTTTTCCTGTCCATGTCGGAGATGAATGACCACCTGATGATTACCATAAGTCACAAGGGTGAAGCGCTTTCGGAAGATGACCTGGATCAGTTCTTTTTCCCTCGTTTTGCAGGCAGGGCAGGATCGGCAGTGCTTGACCTTCCCCTTTCCAAGGTCATCATCCATAGGCACGGAGGGAAAATTGATGTCCTGCGCGAGGATGGAAATATGATTGTTTTCAGGATTGAATTACCCCTTTTTTTGTAAAATTGCCGAGCCGTTAACAGTGATAAAAAACCTTGATTTTCTTATCGTTTTGTATTAATAGTAGCAAAATTGAAAAAGCCTTGTCTTTTGAAGGTGTTAAAGCCCCCTGTAAAGGCGCTCAAATGTGAATCCGTGTGCTCAACCGTAATGGCCATCTCTGACCCGCTGACATTAAGGAGGAAGCAGTGCTTTTTAATCCCGTTCGCAAGCTGATTTT
>JAIOSR010000301.1 GCA_021107495.1 Desulfobacterales bacterium
ATGTGCTCACGGGGCAGTGCCTGAACAGTAGCATTGATAACATAGCAGATGTCCGGAGGGAGACCACCGCCTGGCAGGAATATCGCAATAGGCATAAATCGACTGTGAATTGGCAGTTTACTGCAGATGATGCCAGGATCAAATTGGCACGTCTCTATCCGTCAATTGACACTTGACTCGACACTAGTGTCCATCCAGAAATGGCCCTTTTTCACAATCTCATCGTCAATCGGCGGGATTCGTCGTGCGACGTACTAAAGTGCGTCTCCGCCTAATCCCTTGATTTTCTTGATCTTGTAAAAAATTACTCATCTCTGAATCGGACACTTGATAGTCCCCTTATTTCATGGATGTATGAGCACTAACTGTTTGACTTGAGAAACTATCTTGTAATCATATAGAGCCTGACACATCAAAAAAGATGCCTTTTTTGTCAGGCCCTTTTACAGGGTGTAAAAGTAATTGACACAATAGAGGAATGAATAGCGCCAAAACCAGTTTGGGTGATCGGTCTACGGGTTATCAAACCAGACCGATCCATTGTAGGGATAACTAACGATCTTTTTGGAGGACACATGAACGACAAAAAAGGAGATGTATATGAAAGACTGGCTCAACATCTTTCCTGTTTAGGCATGGGTTACCCGCCGACAGAGACCCTGATAGAGATACTTAAAGAAAATTTCAGCCCAAAGGAGGCTGAAGTCGCCCTGGCAATTCCCACGAGAGTAATCCCGCTTCAACCGGTTTCCGTAGATGAGATTATTGGCAAGGTCGATCTTTCCAGAGCCGAACTCGTGGATGTGCTGGAAGAGCTTTCCCAAAGTGGCTTACTGTTTTCAGGTAAAACCAAGAATGGGGAAGATGGATATGCCCTGCAGCAGGTCGGGTTTTCCTTTCCGCAGACCTTTTTCTGGAAAGGAGAGGATACGCCCCATGCAAGGAACATGGCGGTCCTGATAGCCAAATACTTTGGACGCAAGGTTACGGAGGAGGCATACAGTTCCGAGACAAACCCGTACCGGTATATTCCCGTTTCAGGGACAATCAAGGTGGAGACACAATCTGTTTATCCCCATCATACCATGGAAAGTGTTATTGAGAAGGCGACTGACTTTGCCGTATGCCACTGTTCGTGTCGAATGATCGCCCGTCTGAGAGGCAAACCCTGCGAACATCCAACGGAAGTCTGCATAAAATTTGACGAAGTGGCCCAATATGTCATTGACAAGAAACTTGGCAGAAAAATAACAAGGGAAGAAGCACGGAAAATCATCAAACAAAGCGAAGATGCGGGTCTTGTACATTTTGTCGATAATGCCTCAGGAGATATCAAACACAACTGTAATTGCTGTGGGTGTGCATGCTGGAACGTGGGCGCAATCAAAAGAAGAAAAATCCCGAGGGATGTCATTATGGCCACCTACTTTATCAGGGAAACGGATGCGGACGAATGCACGGGCTGCGGCGAATGTATTGAATCCTGTCCGGTTGATGCCCTGAGCATGGAAGATGATTTTCCTGAGGTCGATCAAGACTGGTGCATCGGCTGTGGTGTCTGTGTCAGTAAATGCCCCACAGGAGCAGCAGGGCTGAGACTCAGGCCTGACAAAGCCGGAGAACTCCCCGCAACCAATTTCAGGGAATTGCATGAAATAATCCTTGAGGAAAAGGGCCTGAAATAACTTTGGCCGAGAGCCTTTGAATGCTTACATATTTTTTTTGCAAAGGGAATATATCTGTGTTAAAAATACCAAAATGAAAAAAAACAGGTGGGATGATCACCATGCCCGCCGGGCCAGGGAAGAAAAGTGGCTAGCCCGGTCAGTCTATAAGCTTCAGGAAATAGATAAAAAATTCAGGTTAATTCGCAAGGGCGACCGGTTGCTGGATTTGGGCTGTTATCCCGGCTCCTGGTCACAATACGGGATAAAAATGGTCGGTCCCCAGGGGGAGGTGGTGGGAATCGATCTGACCCGGACGGATCGTCTTTCGTTTCCCAATTTCAGGTTTATAAAGGGCGATGTCCTTTCTCTGGATCTGGACAGGCTGGTCCGGGAAGTGGGTCCAAGGGATGCGGTTATAAGTGACATGGCCCCTCAGACTACGGGCATAAAATTGATGGACGAAAGCCGCTCCATGTCATTGGCAAAAAGGGCCGCAGAAATTGCCCTTGTGATCCTCAAGAAAAAAGGGCATTTTGTATGTAAGGTCTTTGAAGGAGAAGATCTCAATCCTTTTAGGACCGAAATCTCGGCGCATTTCCGGCAAATGCGGCTTTTCAGGCCAAAAGCAGTGCGAAAAGGGAGCAGGGAGGTATATCTTGTAGGATTGGAGTTTGTTAAGTAAAGAATCCTGGCACAAAGGACTAGGCTGTGGTTTGCCCCTGAAAGGGGCTGTTTTAGTTAAGGCTGTACAAGTTAAAAGTATCCAAAGTGATCTAAAGTGCCTAAAGTTATGGAGTCGCTCCGCTCCGCTGTTTTATATAATTGACAGAAATCCTTAACTTTAGTTCACTTCACATTTTAGTTCACTTCAAACTCTTGCAACAGTTCTTCAGACAGAGCCGGAGAACTCTGGC
>JAIOSR010000105.1 GCA_021107495.1 Desulfobacterales bacterium
TGGACCTGTCTTGATGTGGCATAGTGATCTGCGCCAAGGACATTCGGGTCCAGGATTCGAGAAGTGGAATCCAACGGGTCGACGGCAGGATAGATACCGAGTTCCGTGATCTGTCTTGAAAGGACAACCGTACCGTCCAAGTGGGCAAAGGTCGTGGCAGGGGCCGGGTCTGTCAGGTCATCCGCAGGCACATACACACACTGCACCGACGTAATAGAGCCCTTTTTGGTTGACGTAATCCGCTCCTGAAGCTCACCTAAGTCGGTACCTAAGGTAGGCTGGTAACCCACGGCAGAAGGCATGCGCCCGAGCAGGGCCGAAACTTCAGAACCTGCCTGTGTGAACCGGAAGATATTATCGATAAAAAGAAGCACGTCCTGGCCCTTCTCATCCCGGTAATACTCTGCAGCCGTCAGGGCCGACAGGGCCACCCTCGCACGCGCCCCGGGAGGTTCGGTCATCTGGCCGTAAATCAAGGCGGCCTTCGGGAGAACACCCGATTCCTTCATCTCCAAATAAAGGTCGTTACCCTCTCTTGTCCTCTCGCCAACGCCGGCAAAAACGCTGATTCCGCCGTGCTGCATGGCAATGTTGTGGATCATTTCCATCATGACCACAGTCTTGCCCACACCGGCACCGCCGAACATCCCCATTTTTCCGCCTCTGGGAAACGGGACCAGGAGATCGATAACCTTGACCCCTGTCTCAAGAACGTTGACCGAGGTGTCCTGCTCGTCAAATGCCGGGGCATGGCGATGAATGGGATAATATTCGGTGGCATTCACCGGACCCAGTCCATCCACGGGTCTCCCCACCACGTTGAGTACGCGGCCCAGGCCGGGTTCCCCAACAGGCATCTGAATCGGTTTTCCGGAATTTTTTACTGCCATACCCCGCACAAGGCCGTCTGTCACGTCCATGGCAATACACCGGACAACGTTGTCACCCAGGTGCTGGGCCACTTCCACGACAAGGTTGTCCTCAATATCATCTATGGCTGGGTTTGTGATAAAGAGCGCCGTGAAAATTTCGGGAAGCTCTCCCTCTGCAAACTCAACATCGACGACCGGACCAATAACTTGAATTAATTTGCCCTCGTTCATGGTTAAATTAAGACCTCCTTATTATTAAAAACCATTATGCCTTTTTCAAGGCCTCAGCACCACCCACAATATCCATCAGTTCAGCCGTAATGGCCGCCTGTCGAGCCTTGTTGTATATCAGAGTAAGACTCTCAACCAGGTCGCGGCAGTTCTTGGTGGCATTATCCATTGCGGCCATGCGGGCCGCGTGTTCACTGGTCTCATTCTGCAAAAATGAATTCAGTATCTGAACACTGATGTGTTTCGGCAACAGCTCTATCAGAAGCCCCTCGGGATCAGGTTCACACAGATACTCTGAAGCCCCGGATGTTTCCTGACCTTCCCCGACCTTCGGAGGTTCAACAGGAATGAGCTTTACCAGGGTGGGCAGCTGTTTGGCCATACTGACAAACCGGGAATAGATCATATATACTTCATCGACTTCATCGGCCTGGTAACGGTCAATAAAACCCTTGGTCATCTGGTTGATGAAAGAAATATCAACACTACCGTATATGTTTATATGGCTGTCGGTAAGTTTGAAATCTCGTTTTTTGAAATAATCCCTGCCCTTTTTCCCAACAGTGGTCAGGGTGCAGTCCATTCCTTTTTCCAGGTGCTCTTTTAGCCACTTTTCAGCAAAATTTATCAGGTTCGTGTTGAAACTGCCGCAGAGCCCCCGGTCACCGGTAAAGTGAAGCAACTCAACCCTGGTCACCTGCTCCCTTTTTTGAAGTAACGGGTGGATATCAGGCTCTATCCGGCTTGCCAGGTTACCCAGGACATCGGTAAACTTCATTGCATACGGCTCAAAACTCTCCATCCTTTCCTGGGCGCCCCTGAGTTTGGACGCGGCCACCATATTCATGGCCTTGGTAATCTGCTGTGTTTTCTTGACAGCGCCTATTTTTCGCAGAATATCTCTTAAGGTTGCCATTTATCCTTTCTCTCTCTCTTCTCAGGTTCAATCAAACCCGCATTCGTCTGACTACAGGAAAACAAGCGTCCTGAACTACTCAACCGGTAAACGAATCAACTGTTTTCATTAGGCGGCAGGCTGGAACATACCCTTGAATTCATCGAGGGCCTTTTTCAGCTTTTCCTGCAGTTCATCGCTTAGTATGCCTTTTTCCTTTATTTCACTCAATATATCGGAATATTTGCTCTCTAAGAACTCCAACATCTGTTTTTCGTAATCGGCAACGGCCTCCTCGGGCCATTCATCTAAATAGCCGTTTGCCGCTGCAAACAGGATGGACACCTCTTTCTCTGCGGGCATGGGCTGATACTGGGGCTGTTTCAAAACTTCAACCAGCCTTGTGCCCCTCTTAAGCTGCTGCAGGGTGGACTTATCCAGATCACTGCCGAACTGGGCAAACGCCTCCAATTCCCTGAACTGCGCCATGTCAAGACGAAGGGTACCAGCCACCTGTTTCATGGCCTTGGTCTGGGCCGCGCCCCCGACCCGTGATACCGAAAGACCCACGTTAATGGCCGGACGGACACCGGAAAAGAAAAGGGAGGGCTCAAGATATACCTGGCCGTCGGTAATGGAGATAACATTGGTGGGGATATAGGCCGATACGTCACCTGCCTGGGTCTCGATGATAGGCAGGGCCGTAAGCGTTCCGCCTCCCTTTTCATCGTTCAGTTTGGCGGCCCGTTCCAGCAGACGCGAATGGTTATAAAAAATATCCCCCGGGAATGCTTCCCGTCCGGGCGGCCGTCTGAGCAAAAGAGAAACCTGCCTGTACGCCACAGCCTGCTTCGAGAGGTCGTCATAAATTATCAGGGCATGTTTTTTCCTGTCCCTGTAATACTCGCCAATGGCGCAACCCGAATAAGGGGCAATAAACTGCTGGGTTGCCGGGTCACTGGCGCAGGCAGCGACAATGGTTGTATATTTCATTGCACCATGCCGCTCAAGAATATTAACCACCTGGGCAACCGTGGATTTCTTCTGGCCTATTGCCACGTAAATACAAAAAATATCGGTGTCTTTCTGGTTAATAATGGCGTCCACGCATATGGCGGTCTTGCCGATCTGCCGGTCGCCGATAATCAATTCTCGCTGGCCCCGGCCAACGGGCGTCATGGCGTCTATGGACTTGAGTCCCGTATACATGGGCTCTTTAACCGGCTGGCGATCAATTACGCCGGGAGCAACCATTTCAACACGTTGGAACTCGGTTGCATTTATGGGCCCTTTCCCGTCAAGGGGTTGTCCCACGGCATCGATAACCCGGCCCAGGACCGCGTCACCCACGGGGATCTCTGCGATCCTGCCGGTTCTCTTGACCGTATCGCCCTCCTTGATCTTGGAGTCATCCCCCATGATGGCGACACCGACATTATCCTCTTCCAAATTGAGGCACAGGCCGAAGATATTGCCGGGAAATTCAAGCATCTCCATGGCCATGGCCTTCTCAACTCCATAGACACGAGCGATACCGTCGCCCACGGACAGGACGGTCCCTGTCTCGCTCACCTCCACCTTTTTTTCGTAATCCTTGATCTGGTCCCGGATTACCTGACTTATTTCTTCTGCTCTGATCTCCATTAGTTATATTCACCCCTTTTTAATGATTCTTTTAACCCTTCGATCTGGGCCTTTACACTGCCGTCCAATACCAAATCCCCTATTTTAACGACAAGCCCTCCAATAAGGGCCTCATCTTCCTTTACCTCCGTCTTGACTTCCTTTGAAGTCAATTCAGCTAAAGCCTTTTTCAGCTTTTCCAATGCTTTCGTCTTCAAAGGTTTGGCCGTAACGATGTCTGCGCGGGTGATATTTGAAATCTCATCGGTGAGTCTTGAATAGTAATCGGAAATGTCTTCAATTGCCCCGAACCTTTTCTTGTCAAGAAGGAGCCTTAAGAAATTTTTGATCACAACGGAAAAGTCACTCTTACCAAGAGCGACGTCAAGGATCTTTTTCCGGTCCTCCACGGAAAATAGCTGGTTGGAAATAACATGAAAAAATTCGGTATTGGCCGAGCAAAAACCCGCAAATTCTTGAAGATTTTTCCCGTATGTCTCATACTGGCCGTCTTCCTGCCCTATACTTAGCAGGGCCTTTGCATATCTCCTTGAAATCTTTGAACCAATCAATGTAATTTCTCCACTCTTTCTATAAATTCGTTAACCAAATGATCCTGATCGTCATCCTTGATCTGTTTTTCAATAATTTCCTGGGCCTTCCGGGCGGCGACCTCCACCACTTCCTGTCTAAGCCTGTCCCTTGCTGCCTGGACCTCTCGCTCTATTGTCAGGTCGGCCTGGGTCAGGATCTGATTCGCCCTTTCCTTGGCCTCGGCAATAATTTTTTCCTTTTCTGCAGCCCCGTCAGCCTTGAATTGCTCTATGATTTCCTGCTTCTGCACCTCAAATTCTTTCAGCTTCTTTTCAAGCTCTTGAAAACGGCCTTCCGAGGCATCCTTCTCGGTATTCAACTCATCGAATTTTTTCTTGATTTCCTCAATTCTTGATGAGAAAAAACCTCCAATTTTGGCCTTCTTGACCACCACCACAAGTATAATGACCAGAAGTGTGAAATTAATAAAACGGTAAAGCAGGTCTAACGTCCTGCCACTATCATGTGCACCGCCCTCTTCCCCGCCACCGGACGCATAAGCCAGACCGCACACCAGAAGCAGGCCGATAAGAGTACACACGACCGTAAGCGCAGATTTTCCCTTTCTGCCCTTTAAGATGATCATTAAATGCTCCTCCCCAATATTTTTTCAGCCAATTCCGTTGAAAAACCCGAAACCTGATCTTCCAGGGCCTTTCGCACATCCGCCATTTTCATTTCCATCTCGGATTTGGCCTTGCCGAGCTTTTCTTCTACAGATGAATTGGCCCCCTCCAGTACTACCTTTTCCTCTTCAAGGCCCGTACCTTTGAGTTTTTCTTTCTCCGCAAAACCATCCTTGCGGGCCAGGACCATACCTTCTTCAATATTTTTTTCGTTTTGCTCAGACCGGCCTTGATAATCCTCTATGGATTTTTGCAGGGAATCCAGTTCTTCGTCCCTTCGGATCATAATTCTGCGAATGGGTCTGAAAAGAACAATATTGAGTAACAAAAGGAGTAAAAGGAAATTGCCAATTTGGAAGAAAAAAGTAGAATTTATTTCTAACATAACAGATACATCCTTCTCTATTTTTAGTTAAGTTAGCTATTTAGCCGGAGGGTAACGCTTTTTACATAAAAAAAAACTTCTTGTCAACTTTTTTGCATGTATAATTTTGTATTTTTATAGCGACACTATGTCTGGAGAATTGCGACCTTTTTACCTGCATCAGCACTCTGAATCTTCATCTGGCAATTACCTTCAAAAACAACCCCCTCGTCAATTGTGACGACAGGTGCCTGAATATTCCCAAAGACCCTGCCCGGCGCATGTATTTCGATCCTGTTTTTCGCAAGTATATTGCCGTGGACCTCGCCGCTGATAATGATGTGGGATGCCTCGATATCCGATTCAACAACAGCGGCCTCACCCAAAATAAGAGTGCCTTCCGTAAAGATTTCGCCCTTGAAATGACCGTCAATGCGGACCGCGCCGGTAAAGGAGAGTTTCCCTTCAAATTCAGTATCCTTACCCAAAAAGGCGTTTATCTGGTCCTTTATTTTTTTCATTTTCCGGTCCTCTTCTGATTCAATTTGACGTGATTAACACATCCATTTTTGTTTTGCAAGAAAAATCACAATATAATCAATTCTCATAAAAAAGGGTGAATTGGCCACACATCCGCATAGGTATTTCGTTTTTTTCGGGCTGTTTTGGGGTTTTGTGTAATAACTCAATAAGTAGCGGAGTTAGTCCATAATGGCGGGGCATGCGGATCTCTTTTCAAAGAGGCGCATTTTTATCAGGGGCATCCATCCCTTTCACAGGGTTGTCTTC
>JAIOSR010000290.1 GCA_021107495.1 Desulfobacterales bacterium
CCCCCTTTTTCCTGAAAAAAATCGTGAAGCATCTCAAGGAGTTCGTGGCCGAATTCAATAAATCTGTCGGGTGAGTCCGGCATTATAAACAGCTTTCTCAGGTATTCCAGGCTGGTTTCGACTGTTTTGGAGGATTCATTCATGACAATTATGGACTTCCGGTCTTGCACCTTTTTGTTTAGTATTCTATTCTTGCCGCACCCTTGCATTGAAGTTGCAATATTACTCGGGTTTTCAAACTGCTAAAATGTTACGGTTTTTCAAATTTTAATCGAGCTGACCACATCGGCAAATATAACACACAGAATTTTTGATATAATGAATTTTTTCACAATAAGTCAAGCCGTTTACAACGAGGTAAATTTTAAATGCCACAGAGATCAATGAAAAATGAGATAGATGAGAGACTGAAAAGGTTCCAGGAACGACTCGCTGCCAATGGAGTGGATGGCGCCATCCTGCTACAGCAGACAGATCTGTATTACCTTTCCGGTACCGATCAGGACGCCCACCTCTAGGTCCCGGCCCATGATACACACCGTTTATTGGTCAGAAAGAGTCTGGAAAGGGCCAGAAAAGATTCCACCATAGAAGATATTGTCCCGCTTTCCGGTTTATCTCGGGTCCCCGAACTGATTAGAAATCACACAAAAAAGCTCCCCAAAAGGCTCGGTCTGGAATTGGATATCCTCCCTTCAAGGCTCTATATGTCTTACCGGAAACTTTTTCCGGATGCGGAAATGGTCAATATTTCCTCATTGATCCCTATTGACCCCCAAATATAATCATAACTGCTAAGGCCGGATCATCGCTTGGTGACATCGAGCGAGGATGCTGAGAACTTCGAAAGGTTGCTCAATTAGGGGGAAAGTGGGCACGCCTTGGGGCTCTAGAAATGCTTTGGCGTTATCCATATGCTTCTTTTGACCGGTGAACGTGACATAAAGCGGTTTTTCCGGATAGCAACGGGCCAGATCAACCACAAAGTCTAAGGGGGGGACCCCGGTTTCATCGGTGATCATAAGAATCATCACTACGGCATCGATGTTGGGGTCTTCTAAAAGAGCCTCTGTCCCCTCTCGGTAAGCAAATTGAACCCCTTTTGTGGCTGCAGCCGGCCAGCTGTCCACTGGATTGCGCATTCGAATGAAAGGTGGGCTGATTTTTTGGAGATAGTGCCGTGTTTTTTCTTCAACAGCCGGCACAGCGAGTTCCAACTGTCGACAGCAGAGATCTGTAAGACAAACCAACATGGCCCCGGAAGGAGCCAAAAAGCCCACCCGGTTTCCTTTCGGCAATGGCATGGCAGAAATTGCTTTTGCAGCCAGAAAAAGATGAGAATATTGATAGACTCGGACAATACCGGCTTGTCGTAAAGCGCCGTTGATGATCCGGTCGTCTGAGGCCAGGGCGGCCGTATGGGCCACCGCTGCATCAGCCCCCTCTGCGGTTGAACCACTTTTTAGAAGCATTACCGGTTTGAAACGGGTTACTTTTCGGGCCACTTCACATAGGCGCAGAGGTCGTTTGATGCTCTCCAGATACATGAAAATAGCTTTTGTTTCAGTATCCCGTGAATAATATTCCAGAATTTCGCTTTCTTCCACATCCAGTTTGTTGCCCAGCCCCATAACCCTTGCTACGCCGAAATTTTCGCCGGTAGCGATGTACCGCATGGTGTGAGTGGCGAAATTTCCCGTCTGGGCTATGTAAGAAACATTACCACGAGGAATTTTTCCGAGCGGAAAAAAGCTTGAGGTAAAGTGGTGAGGGGTAGAAATATGCCCGGAAGTATTGGGCCCGATGGCTCTGACCCCTGTATCGCGTATGGCCTTAAGAGTTTGTGCCTGAAGCGATTCGCCGTGATCGTCAACTTCTGCAAATCCTCCGGCCGCCAATACCACGGCCTTAACGCCTTTGGCCGCACAGTCTCTGATTGCCTGTGGTGTATTTTCAGCCGGCAGGATAATAATAGCAAGATCTATTCCTTCTGGCAAATCCCTGATCGAAGGATGAACCTTGTGCCCCAAGAGCTCTCCTCCTTTGGGATTCACCAAAAATAGCTTTCCGCCAAATTCGTTGGCCAGAATGTTCTGGATAACGTCGTTGCCCGCTTTCCGGGGAGTAAAGGAAGCCCCGATTACGACCACGCTTTTGGGTTCGAAAAATTTGTCGAGACCGCCGGCAACCGATTTTGCTTCGAAATTTTGGGGTTTCGGTTCTTCCAATACGATCAGGGCATCTACCGCCACCGGCTGTCCTCCATCCTGCACAATCAAAGGATTTACATCAATTTCACGCACAGCCGGATGTTCAAGGCCGATCTGGCCCAGATGCTTTAGGTATTGGCTGAGCAAGTCCATCTTTACGGGTTCCAAACCCCTTATTTTATGCAAAATTTTCTGCCCCTTTATCTCACCGCACATCTCCTTTGCGTCGTGCTTAGTCAGTGGTGCTACTCGGAATGAAACATCTCCGAGAGCTTCGGTAAATATGCCGCCTAGACCGAACATGACACATGGACCAAAATGAGCGTCCCGAGTCAGACCTATAACCAGCTCACGGGAACCCTTAACCATTTCCTGAACTAGAACTCCACCGCCGAGACTCTGAGCTTTTAAAGCAAAAGATTCATAGACATGTCTCAATTCGGATAGATCACTAATCCCCAGCTTAATAAGTCCTTGCTCGCTCTTATGGATCACTTCGGCCGCACAGACCTTTAATGCTACAGGGTAGCCGATCTGTTCTGCCGCTACTTCGGCCTCGGCAAGTTTGTCTACCAGGATTTCCTGGGTGGTAGAGATCCCGTAAGCCGTTAGAATGCGTTTGCTGTCATATTCAGATAAAGTCTTTTGGCCAGCCGCGAGAGCATCAGAGATAATTTCTTTTACGGATTTCATTTTATTCCTATTATTAAAAGAGAGTATAAATAAAGAATCCTATAACCTTATTCATAGATTTACGGGCCGAAAAAGCCAGGACGTCAAACGTAACGGAAAGGTGTCTCCTTGTAAATCAATTTATCTTTGATTGTATCAATAGCATTGTAGCACTTACGCTAAGTCTGGCCTGAGTTTTCGGTTTATTGTTTAAGCTAATTTATAATCTCAGTAAATTAAGTAGATTAGGTGGTTTTAGGGTGCAGCGTCCTTCTTATAGAAAGTTTTGGCGATTCAAAGGGTTTCAGCAAGTTTCTTGGCTCGCAGACATGCGGCTGATGGTTATGTGATCTTTGAGATGGGCCAGAGTTAGGGGAGGATAATACTCCAATTAATCAAGTAATTTATTGAAGTTAAATGGTTTGTGAGAAAATGCAAACGCCTTGATTCACTAACTGGTAAACTCGGGATAGCATGAAAAAACTCAACCGGTCTCCGGATGGCATATTCGAATGTTAGTCAGGATCTCATCTTGAGACACCATCCCCTGTCTCAGGATTCGGGGAGGATCAACAGTCACGTCAAGGACCGTGGAGCCGATCTCTCCTTTTGTATCACCGCCATCAAGAATCAGATCAACATCGTTGCCAAGTGAACGCCGGACCTCATGCGCATTCCTGCAAGGTGGCTCACCAGAAAGATTGGCGCTTGTCCCGCTGATGGGTACTCCGATGGTCCGGGTCAGGGCCGTGGCCACATGATTGCTGGAACGCCGGATGCCGATTTTGCCTGTCCCGGAAGTTAAAAGAGGTGGGATGTTTGGACCTGCCTCAAATACGAGGGTCAGGCCGCCGGGCCAGAATTTTTTGATTAGCTGCAGGGCAATCGGCGGGATATGATGGACATATTCATCCAATACCTCAACAGTCGGGATAAGGATAAGGACAGGGCTGCCTGGCCCCCTTTTTTTTGCAAGGAAAAGCCGCTTGATGGCCGTCTCGTTTGTAGCATCCGCGGCAAGGCCGTAAAAGGATTCCGTGGGATAGGCCACCAGCCCGCCGGATAACAGGATCTGCCCAGCCTCGCTAATGGCCCTCTTGGGATCCCCGGAGGAGCTCACCTTTATGATACGGACCGGATGCCTTCCCGAATTCTCAATGCCTCTTGACAAGCCTCAAAACCCCTGAAAGAACAATTTTACTATTGATAACCTCGTAAAAAGTCGATCTGCGCCTTTCTACTCGGCGGAAGAGGGCTTTCCCTCCCCCGCCATTTGAAGTGAATTCAAATGGTACCACCCCCACCCCAGGCCGGGGCTTACCCGCCCTCGGCCTGTTGATGGACTTTTTACGAGTCCATCACTATTGAGTGCACTAACTATCTGACATCAAAGACCAAAAATTACTTTATATCAGTTTTTTTGAAAAGACAACATCCGGTGAATCATTCAACGTCAACCGGGTAGATTATACGGAAAGAAACTTGACGGGGCCTGGAATATTGAATATATTTCTTCACGTTTATTTTAATATCTAACTTGAGCCCGGAAAGGGGGTGGAGAAAGTCTAAAGGGAGTCAAGGCATTTTCAAAATTTATACTTTCAGGAGGTAATAACGATGAAAAAATTGTTCATTTTCGCACTTGCCGCGATCTTTGTTTTTAGCGCGGCCGGTCTTGCCTTTGCCGGAGATAACCCTTTGAGGGCAAAGGAAAAAGAAATCAATAAGAGTTTTGCTGCCGAGATTCCTGCCGACAAAATCATCAAGGTCGATCAGTTTTACAAGGTCTATCAGGATGTAATGGCCGGCAAGAAAAAGGCATACCTGATCGATGTGAGGACCAATCCCGAATTTTATGCGTTCCACATAGAAGGTACAGACCATATCTCGAGCGGTGACATGTACTCCATACCAAAAATGATCAAGGACCCGAACGCTGAGATCTATATATGGTGCAGGACCTCTCACCGTGCCAAATATGTGACCGGTTTCCTTTACAAGTATGGCTTCAAAAACGTATGGCTTTACTCGGAAGGTGTAGTGGGGTGGGCCAAGGCAGGTCATCCTTTCGTAAACCAGTTCACCGGGAAATTCAAGATCACAGAATACAGCAAAAAACCTTCCAAGGCAGAAAAATCCTTTCGCATAAGAGAATTTCATCCCTATTGATAAAGGTCAGTGAGTCAAGGGGAAGGGGTCACCCCTTTTCCCTTGACCCCTCAATGTTCTTTTCCTATACTTCATCTTCTTTTAGAACAAATCTTTACATTGCAAATCATTATTCTTTTCTGGAGGTAACCTATGGGAAAAGTAGGGATTATTGGTGTTGGCCAGAGCGCATTTGTCCGGGGATACCCCGGTTCAATAAGGGAACTGGCCTTTGACGGATTCAAGGAGTGCATGCAGGATGCCGGGATAACGACTAAAGATATAGATGCTTCTATTATCTGCTCGGCCCCGGAATATGACAAGCAGCGCTCTGCTGCGGGTGTATTTGCCGAGTATCTCGGTCTCGTTCCCCAGCCCACGTTTTATATCGAGAGTCTGTGTTCCTCAAGCAGCACGGGCCTGAAGGTCGCCTATTCATTGGTCAAGTCAGGGTTGCATGATGTGGTGGCGGTTATCGGTTTTCAAAAGATGTCCGAGATCTCCTCTGCCGAATCACAGGAGAGGATGGGCCGAGGAGCCGATATCCAGTGGGAAAGCCCTTTCGGTACCATGATGCCGGCCTATTACGCCATGTACGCCAGGGCCCATATGGCGGAATACGGGACCACGCCGGAAGACTTGGCCCGTATCAGGGTAAAGGCGGCCACTTATGGTCAAATCAATGAAAAAGCGGTTTACCGCAAGGGTGTGACCTTTGAGATGTTCTCGGACCCCGAGAGCCCCATGTCAAACCCGGTCGCCAGTCCGCTCCGAGTAGGAGACTGCTGTGCAAATGCGGATGGAAGCTCGTGCGTTATTGTGGCCAATGAGGAAAAGGCAAAAGCATTTTGCAAAAAACCGATTTGGATACTTGGGGTGGGCGCCGCTTCAACCGCCGTTAATCTGCCGGGCAGGGACCTTTTCACGGGATTGACCGTGGCTCAGCAGGCTGGTGAGCAGGCATACAAGATGGCCGGGGTTACTGCAAAGGATATCGATGTGGCAGAGGTCCACGACTGTTTTACCATTGCCGAAATGATGGCCTATGAAAACCTGGGTTTTGCAAAGCCCGGTGAAGGGAAGGATCTTATAAAGAGCAAAGAGACTTACAAGGAGGGAAGCATCCCGGTGAATGTGGATGGCGGATTGCTCTCCAAGGGACATCCCATTGGCGCGACCGGCGGGTCCCAGATAAGGACCATTGTCCTTCAGCTCAGGGGCGAGGCGGGCGAAATGCAGGTCAAGGACCCGGAAATAGGGCTTGTACACAATATCGGCGGAGTGGGTCTCTACGGAAACGTCAGCATCCTCGGGAGGTAAAAATATGGCAAAGAAAAAGAAAGAGGTAGATGATCGATTCAAAAAATTCGGAACCGTGAGTTTTACCTCCATCACCAAAGTAAATGATTTTATCGACTACCTGGAAAAAGGCAAGGTCATGGCTTCCAAATGTAAGGACTGTGGTCTTGTGTTCTTTCCGCCCAGGGCGGACTGTTATCAGTGTCTTACAAGCAACATGGAATGGGTCGAGGTCTCGGGAACCGGTAAGCTTGTGAGCTACAGTAAACTGGAATTTGCGCCCATTGGTTTCGGAGACGATCTTCCCTATGCCATAGCTCTTCTTGATTACGGGGATTACAAGGTTTTCGGGAGAATCGCGGATGGCATACCCGAGGAAGAGATTGCGGTGGGGATGGATATGAAGACTGTGACCAACAAGCTGCCAAACGGACAATTGAACTATGTGTTTCAAAAGGCATAATAAAATTATGGACTCGTTAAAAGGCGCGAAGCGACTTTTAACGAGGTTTTCATAAAATTGCTTTTCGATTTTATATGGCGCCTGCCTAAGTGGGCGTAGCCCACGCAGGCAGGTGGCCTTCCCGTGACCTCTTCAACCCCACAACATACCGGATGGCTCGAGATCTCAATCCGTATAGATCCGATTGCCCATGAGTCTTTAAGTGCATTTCTTTTTGACCTGGGATGTTCAGGTGTTGTCCTGGAAAATTTCCGGGACAGTTCCCTTAAATCCTACCTGCCTTTTCAGGAAAATTTTGAAGATCTCCACAACAGGTTGAACGTTTTTTTAGGGAACCTGGCAGAAATATTCCCTCAAGTTCAGTCACCTGAATTAACTTTTAGCAAGATAGAGGACCAGGACTGGAGTCGGAACTGGCGACGCTTCTTTCGTCCCGAGCGTGTGACGGGAAAGCTTTCGATCTGGCCGGCCTGGGAACCGGTGCCCGCCTCGATAAATGGACATGTAATCAGGATTGATCCCGGTCCCGCCTTTGGAACAGGTCAGCATCCCACGACCCGAATGTGCCTTGAGGCCATGGAGAAAATTGTCCCGGCCGAATCATGGACCCTTCTTGATGTGGGTACGGGCAGCGGCATCCTTGCAATGTACGGGGCCATGTTAGGGGCCAAAAAGATTGTCGCCATTGATACGGATCCAGAGGCACTCCGCTGGGCAAAACAAAACATTGAGCTGAACGGCCTGACAGGATCCATCGAGTTTTCGTCCACATCCATCGAAAAGCTTGAGGATCCCTTTTCGGTTCTGGTAGCCAATCTGATCTTAGGGGAAATACTCGATATCTTTCCCAACTTCCCCCGGCTCCTGAATCCCGGGGGTCTTCTTATCCTGTCGGGTATTCTGGAAGATCAGGTGGAACAGGTAAAAAATGTCCTTGATTCCTACGGGTTTTGTGAGCATGAAATCCTGTTTCAGAAAGAATGGGCATGTGTGATAGCCAGAAAGGTTAGCATGTCAAAAAGTGCAGGCTAAAGCCATCTTTGTGGGTGGATTCGGTTGTCAGTTTTTAATAAACCGGGATATCCGGATTCTAAATCCGTAAAGATGGCTTGCCTGGATTTTGCATGGCTTTAAACCGAACTTTTTGAAAAAATACTTTCGAATCCCATAACTCTTTGATAATATGTAAAAAGGGGCAATAAGGAACACAAAAATGAGGCGGTTCTTTGTTGAGAAAATAGACGCTGAAAAGAATTCATTTTCCATTACGGGACCCGAGGCAAAGCATATTTCGAAGGTCCTGAGAATGGGTCCGGGGGACCGCTTTATTGTCATGGATGGCAAGGGGGCCCGCTATCTGGCCCTGATAGAATCCGCAGGGTCCCGTGAAGTTCGTGCTTTTCTTGAAAAACCCCTTCCCGAACCGCCACCTTCTCCCGTTGAAATCATCCTCTGCCAAGGCCTTTTAAAGTCCCGTAAAGTGGATTATGTGATTCAAAAGACATCGGAATTGGGCGTTGATGGCATTATTCCCTTTTCTTGCGAGCGTACGGTAGTCAGGTTGAAAAAGGACAGGATTTCCGGGAGGATGAAACACTGGCGCGAGATCGCCCGCAGCTCCGCAAAGCAGTCTGACAGGGCCGTGCCCGCCCGGATAGAAAGCCTTGTTCCATTCAATGAACTCGTGGCTGGATGGAAGGAAGAGGACGCCCTGAAGGTCGTCTTGTGGGAGGAAGAGGAATCAAAGGACCTGAAAGGGCTTTTGAGAGAATCCTCAAATCAAAAGAAATTCATTGGCATGGTAGGACCGGAGGGCGGTTTTTCCCGGGAGGAAGTCGAGGCGGCCAAGGATGCGGGTTTTGTTCCCGCGTCATTGGGGCACAGGATACTGCGATCGGAAACCGCTGCCGTCACCGTGGTGGCGGTTGTCCAATATGAATGGGGCGATTTGGGTCTTGAAAATTCGCGATAACGCTACATCACTTTTGAAACATAGACCGGGGAAATGCCGGAATCCTTGATATTATCCAGAAAATGTCCGATTGCCGCGGCCGTCTCCGGGAAGGGGTGGCCTATACCGATGGCGCGACCGTATTTTTGGGCATGTCTTTTCAGCTTATCAAGCTGAACAAGGATATCTGATTCATTGGGGACATTGTCTAAGAAGATGTTCCGGCAGGCAGCGGGCATGTGAAGGCCTCTGGCGGTCTTATAGCCCATGGAACGGCTTGACGTGAGGCTGTCAACAAAAAAGAGGTCTTTTTTCCGCACGACTTTCAGGGCTTCTTTGATCTCCCTGGGGCATTCAGTGAACTTTGAACCCATATGGTTGTTGACACCTGCCGCAAAAGGCATGTTCCCGATATTCTCCTCCATAATGTCAGCGATTCTCATGTCCCCATATCCCACATAAAGTGCGCCGGGGCCTGGATCTATATGGGAACTTAAAGGCTCCATGGGCTGGTGCAGCATGATTTCATGCCCTTTGTCATGTATCTCATATGCCAGGTCACGAGAATGTGCCAGCCGTGGCAGGATGGAATAGGTAACGGGGACTTTCAGGTCCAGGAATAGTCTTGTGCGGTAAAAACTGAATCCGATGTCATCGATGATCAGGGCGATACGCGGTTTACAAAGGGAATTGTTTTCTTGTTCCCCAAAGGCAAGGGCCTTTGAAAAACCGTTCAGCCCGAAGAGGCTTCCCGTTAAGAAAGAGGTGCTTTTTAATAAAAAGTCCCTTCTGTTCATTTATCCGGCACCCCTTTTCCCGGCAACGGGTTCCGTTTTATGATCAACGGCCCTGAATAAATGTGATGATGTTTAATAGGCGTAGTGGAACTGAAACAACCGCCAGTAAAAAAACCAGCAATTATACGAAATTGTACAATCTGTTGAGGTAGGTGTCAAGAAAAAATACAATATGTGGTATGCGTAAGATTAAGATTAAAACTCCCTGAATCCCCAGAAAGGGAAGTCCAGGAGATATTCTGCAACCTTGCCGGGGCTGCTTTCCCTGCTTGCTACTGTCCAAAGGGTGCTTTTTTTCTCTTCCGGAGAAATGGAATCAAGGGGGTCCCAGTCCGGCAGGAGAATCATGGCATTGTCCGCACTGTATTCAATATCACCTGATTCCTTAAATGAGGCAAGGTCGGGTTTTTCACTGTAATGCCCCCCTTCTCGTGACAATTCGGAAATGACAAGAAATGCAACATTCTGTTCATCACGGATGGATTCCAGTTCACGAAGCCATGCATCAATGCCGGTCCTCCGCTCGGAAAGGTTTTTAAAGGGGAGCTTATGGAGGCTGTCAAGGACAACGAGGGTGTTATCCGTGCGTGTTTCGTGCTTTAGAAAATCGATCTGCCGCCTCATGATATCGGGGTTTAGCTTTCTGTCCGTAACGACCCGAAAATAGGGAAGCAAGGCCTTAAAATCCGAATAAGCCTTCCTGAGCCTGGCTGATGCCTCTTCATCCAGGTTTTGCAGTCTGATCGCTTCTTCGGAAAGTCTGCTCAAGCGACAAAGGGTCCGCGCATAGATTTTTTGCCGTCCATTTTCAAAATCATAGTAGATAACGGGAATTTTTCTTTTGGCCATTTCAGTGGAAAGCTGCATAAAGAAACATGATTTTCCCGCCTTGGGCGGACCACCCATGATATTGATGCCGCGAATCCCGTTCAGGGCGTGATCCATCTTTTCGAAACCCGTGCTCAGTCCAAGTAATTTTTTCCCTTTGTCCCTTTCCAGCAGTTCGAAAAATTTGCGTTGCTCTTTTTCAGGGGAAGAAAACGGGGAAAAGGATTTTGATTCCTTTATCATGGAAGAAACGGCAGATCTGAAACCTTTCCCCTTGTCTCTTGCCAAATGACAAAGGCTGTAGCCCCTGTTAAGGTGGGCCGACCATGGGAGAATCCTCACCTTGAATCCAAGCCTGGTGGCTAAAGATCGAGCAGATAGCCTTGCTTCGGGTGTATTATTCATCATCAAGAACAGATGATTGATAAAGATTAACCGTTCGTGGCTAAGCGTTTCCAGATCGCCTGCAGAAGGGACGGATATGGCAGGATAGCCCAATTCTTTAAGTGTCAGCAGGTTGTTCTCCCCTTCAGTGATGAACAGGGCACCCTCTTCTGCCCGGTCTATCTCCTGTACATTAAAGACCCGGAATTCCTCTGCAAAAAACGTTTCATCGCCGTGCCAGAAATTGTCTTCCTCCCGTGCCGCCAATATACACCGTGCAGCATGGCAATTTCCGTCTTCCAAAAAGTATGGGTATACCAGGTATCTCCCGTTGTAGCCTATCTTCATCTCATCTACGGCGGCATCTGATACGCCGAATTCCCTGAAATAGGCATATTGTTCGTCATCCATGAAAGATACGAATTTCTTGACCTCGGCATTGAGGTTTTTGGTTGGATAAACAATATCCCTTACAAAGGCCTCCCGGTCAGGATCAAGACCGGGTACCTTTTGAGGGTCTGTATTCATAATTTTTGCAAAATACAGGTGGAATCCCCCTTGAATGCACCTGTTCAGGCACCTGAAATAACCAAAGAAAAAGCTCTCAGGCTTCAGATATACGACCATTGTCCCGGGCTCTTCACCTCCATCGGTCGGGCAAAATGGACAGGGTGCCTTGAGAAGGCCCCCTTCTATTTTTGCCTTTGGAAGGTGTTCAAGATAGAATCGTTTTATTTGGTCGGTAATATCCAAGATGGCTTGTACCTGAAGTGAGCGGTTAACCTTCTTTTAGAAAATACTCATTCATCTTATCCTTGACATCTTCGATTATTTCGCTCAGCCAGAGAACATCATCAATGGCAAGCCGACCGGGTTTTCTAGTCGATGTGCCCCCATCTTTTCTTGTGAATGTCCGCGGGCCTACCTGCATCTTTGGTTCCCCATCCCCGTACTGGTTGATGGAGATTATCAGACCTGTCTCATCATTTTCCCAGGACTCAAGGACCTTGTCCTTTGTTGCATCAAAAGCCATATATTATCCCCTTTTTTTAATGTTATACCCATCCGAACTCAGCCGAATCGCCCAACTCCGCCTCGATCCTCAATAACTGGTTGTACTTGCAGACCCTTTCCGAACGGCACAATGAGCCGGTCTTTATCTGCCCGGTTCCGGCGGCAACGGCCAGATCAGCAATAAAAGTGTCCTCTGTTTCTCCCGAACGATGGGAGACGACCGTTTTCCAGCCTGCCCTGTGGGTCATGCGGATGGCCTCAAGGGTCTCGGTCAGGGTCCCGATCTGGTTCAGCTTGATCAGAACCGCATTTGCAGAGGTTTCCTTGATTCCCCTTGCAATCCGTTTAGTGTTTGTCACGAACAGATCGTCACCCACAATCTGAATGCGGTCACCAAGTTTTTTTGTCATCTTGCTCCAGTTTTTCCAGTCGTTTTCATCAAGACCGTCCTCAATGGAAAAGATGGGATAACGGTCGACCCAGTCGGCGTAGAAATCGATCATCTGGGCTGAACTCAGTTTTGATTTATCCGACTTGAAGAACACGTATTTGCCGTCTTTGTAAAAGGAGGCGGAAGCGGGATCCAGGGCCAGGACAACGTCTCTGCCCGGACTGTACCCGGCCTTTTCAATACCGGATAAAACCATCTCTACTGCGTGGTCATTGGATTTGAGGTCGGGCGCAAATCCCCCCTCATCCCCCACGGCCGTGGACAGCCCTTTATCTTTCAAAACGCGGGCCAGGCCATGAAAAACCTCTGCGCCGATGCGCAATGCCTCCTTAAAGGTTTTTCCTCCAATCGGCACGATCATGAATTCCTGGAGATCCACGTTATTGGCCGCGTGGAGTCCGCCGTTCAGGATATTCATCATGGGCATGGGAAGCCGGCAGGCTTCGGTTCCGCCTATATAACGGTAAAGGGGCATATAGAGGAAATCGGCCGCGGCCCGGGCAACGGCTAAGGAGACACCCAATGTGGCGTTGGCTCCCAATTTACTTTTGTTGGGGGTTCCGTCCAGCTCGATCAGGGCCTTGTCTATAAGGCGCTGGTCCGTGGCATCCATACCCGTAAGTGCGGGCCCAATAACCTGGTTGACGTTTAGAACCGCCTTTTCGACCCCCTTTCCCATATAGCGCTTTTTTTTCTTATCACGCAACTCTACTGCCTCGTACTTGCCCGTTGAAGCGCCGGAGGGCACTGCCGCGCGGCCGTAACTGCCGTCGCCTAATTCCACCTCCACCTCGACCGTGGGGTTCCCTCTCGAATCCAGGATTTCAATCGCATTTATTGCCTCTATTCTTTCCATGATTTCCTCCCCTCTCTAAATGAACGAAAAAGCAAAAGTCTTGATCATCTTTTCAAAATAGAAGAATAGACAAAACTATAAAAGATTCGCGTATTCATGACAAGATAAAAGGTTCCTATAAGTTGTTAAGGATTGGCGAGAGAGGAATTACAAATATCCGTGGCCGTCTCAAACACCTTTTCCATAAGAGCGGAATAGTCCGTGTTGTTATCCTGAATCACCCTTACACACGGGCCTAAAGGAGACCACTGAACCGCGTCGCTTCTTTTGAACAGGGCAATCGTAGGGGTGCCTAACATGGCCGCCAGGTGGGTGATGCCGCTGTCATGACCGATATACAGGGCGGCCTCTATTATTATATCGGTGAGAATCTCTTTTTCAGGACAAAAAGAGATCTCCGCGTCGAAAGATTTCATGCCCTTTTTGAAAAACGAGCAAACGTTTTCCTCCGCAGGACCGAGCAGGACAACACGCGTCAGCCCCTGAAAGGCGGCCTTTTGGCCAAGGCCTTCAAGGAGCTTAAGCCAGAACTCGGGAGGATGGTTTTTCTCTTTATCGCCTGAGCCGGGATGCAGCACGATTCTGTTTCGCGCGGCGGGCGAAGCAATATCCCCAAGCAGGGACCTTCTCACGGCGTTCTCCACTGATTTCCCGGGATCAACGGGAAGCCCTGCCGATTTCAGGCATTCAGCAATATACCGGGCCGCGTGCATGTTCCTTTTTTCAGACGGAAAAGAAGGAAAAACATGGACAGGCACCTGGGGAAAACAGGCCTTAAGATTTTGACGGATTCTTTCCGTTTTATCACTGAAAAAGGCCACCACCATGTCCGCCCGGGAAACCGGCAG
Source organism: Desulfobacterales bacterium (assembly GCA_021107495.1). Lineage (GTDB taxonomy): Bacteria > Desulfobacterota > DSM-4660 > Desulfatiglandales > Desulfatiglandaceae > JAIOSR01. The sequence continues at coordinate 13,922 of JAIOSR010000290.1, forward strand.
GGAGTG
>JAIOSR010000117.1 GCA_021107495.1 Desulfobacterales bacterium
CATCTATATGCCAATATCAAGATAAATCCCTATTGATTGGAGATTCAGGAGAGGAGAAAGGATTCAAATGCACAAAAAATTGTGCATCATGCACAAATTTTTGTGCATTTGAAGAGCTATTTACTGGCCGGGGCAAATGAAGTGAATATAGCTTCAAAGCTCTTGACCAGTTTCAAAAGGTCCTTTGACCGGACTTCCCTGCTGACATGCCCCAATATCCCGTAGCCTTCAGCCTTTTCATTGACTTCATCTTCCGGAAGATCGGTAATAAGGACCATGGATGTCATGGGAGAGGCCATTACAATATCTCGCATGGCTTCAAATGGAGAGCCACTTCCTTCGGCATCGCCAACAACTGCCAGCGGATAAGTCCTTTCCTTCAGGTGTTGCAGGGCTTCTTCTTTTTCAAATGAGGTTGTTACTGCGTATGATCTTCTTTTGAGGATTTTTTCAATTGAATCAATAAGTTTTAGGTCTTTTTCAAGTATAAGAGCATGTGGTTTTTCTTTCTGCGCCATTTTTTAGGCCCCCTTGTTTTAAAGGTATAGTCAGGAGGAGATGAGGTCTAAGTAATTATTTTGAATGTTATCATACCTATGTTTGGGCAAAGTGACAAGCTGCATTATTTTATCCCTTGACAATATCACAAAGTGATATAATATCAACTCTATTCAAATTTCGGGACGTGGCGCAGTCTGGAAGCGCACCTGAATGGGGTTCAGGGGGTCCGGGGTTCAAATCCCCGCGTCCCGACCATTTGATACAAGGCGACTTTTGTGAATAAGCTTCATGGTTGCTTAACCAAGTCTTTTACTCTTGGCCTTTAAAACGGCCTCTCTTACAACTACCCAACCCAAAAGGCTGTCCGAGAATAAATTTCTACTGCTATCTGCTGCAAATTCTGATGGCTGCGTTGTCAAGCCCAAAACGTCCTCAACGTAAACTACTGCTACGTCTACTGCCGTTTTGGCCTTGTTGCCCCCACTCAAAGTCCTGGATCTTCGACTTGCCCTCAAAACTTTCGCTCGATCTCGCTGAGAAGCCATTCTCGGAAAACCTCCTATGTCCCTAAATTCTACGGTACACCCGCTGATTTTTCCATAAGTCGCAAACCGAATTCCAAATTACGCCGCGCGCCGGCATGGTCCGGTTTTATCCTGACCGCCCTGGAAAAGTGATCAATGGCCTCCTCCAGCCTTCCGAGCCGTGCCAATGCCTTTCCCAGGTTATTGTGTATCCAGGCATTGTCAGGGTCAATGAGCAGTGCCTTTAAATAGTGCTCAACAGCTTCTTTGAGCCATCCCTTCTGTGCCAGGGTATTGGCCAGGTTATTGTGCACTATTGCATAGTCAGGTTTTATGTCGAGCGCCCTTACAAAATGTGTAATGGCTTCATCCAGGTTTCCCTGTTTTTTCAGAACAACCGCCAGGTTGTTGTGCGCCTCTGCATAATCCGGTTTGATCTTGAGCGCTATGCCGTAATGCTTAATGGCCTCCTCATAATTTCCCTGCCGGGCCAGGGTAGCTCCCAGATTGTCATGGGCAATCGCATAGCCCGGCCTGATCTTCAGTGCCTCGGTATAGTGCTCAATTGCCTCGTTGAGTCTTCCCTGTCTCGCAAGGGCATTCCCCAGGTTGTTGTGCGCAAACCAGTTGTTGTCGGTCACACTGACTGTCTGCTTGAAAAGTGTAATGCCGTTTTTCCAGTAGCCCACCTGAAACCATGAGCATAACATCAAGCCGAGAATCACCATGCCCGCCGATATGGCAAGCACAAATCGGCGATAACGCCATTTTGCGAAAATATCAGGGACACCCCACCCAATGATAATAAAAAGACCGATGAGTGGGATGTAGGTGTATCGATCAGCGATTTTCTGCGGTCCGAATTTCACAATGCCAATAACCGGCAAAAGAGTTACCAGGTACCACAGCCAGCCAACTATCAGATAGGGCTTTCTCTTGGCCAGGAGAATCGCCAGAACTGACACGAGTATAAGAAAGATGCCGGCACCAGCAGTCTGCCATACCGGGATGAAGCCCGGACCGGGATAGGGTACTGCCAGATTTGCAGGCCAGAGCATCTTACCGATGTAGCTCATATAGGAGGCGAGGGTGTTGGCAATCTGATTCTTGCCGGGTAATAAATTGGACAGGCTCAGGAATGACCGAGCCCCCCGGTGCATAACCGAAAGAGTCACAACAGCCGAAACGCCCAGCACTATAAAAAAAAGGAGTTTCTCCCATATCAGACGAGGGCAGGTTGTGCTTTTATAGCGGCAGGTTAATTGTTTTTGATTTTTAAGGTCCTGGTTTCTGATTGGTCCTTCATGCCTAAAGCGCTCGAGTGGCCAGTAATCCATCAAAAGAAGGACAAACGGCAGCGTCACGGCCATCGGCTTGGCCATCAGGCCCAGAACAAACAATGTGAATACTGTGAGATACCTGATAAATCCCGGATGCGAGGAATATCGGATGTAGGCCCACATTGTCAGCAACCAGAAAAATGCGGACAGGACATCCTTACGACCTGCCACCCAGGCAACCGGCTCTACATGCAGGGGGTGAAGAGCAAATAGGATTGCAACAAAAACACTGCGTAGGGGCGCACCTGTCATCCTTTCAAAAATTAAGAAAAGTAACAGTGTGTTAACTATATGAAGAAAGAGACTGGTCAGATGATGCCAGGCCGGGTTCGGGCCAAAAAACTGCCAGTCCGTCATATGGGATAACCAGGTGAGGGGATGCCAGTGGCGATGAAATTGAGATTTAAAGGCCCATGCAAAGCCCTCGATGGTCCATCCGGCCCGCACATGGGGATTCTGGGTTACATAATCTTGATCATCGTAGTTTACAAAATCATGGCTTTTCACCTGCCAAAAAACTGCAAGTGTCGACATTATCAGAAAGAAAATCGCTATTATTTCCCAACGAGAACGAGTCATATTGAGATCATCCCATCATCGTACAAGGCCTTCGGGTGTAACAGGTCACGCTATTACCTACCGGCCCTACCTTTTGGATCGAATTCCACATTCATATACAAACCCCACTGCATTTGCCACCTGAGAAAGGACAAATAGTGCCATAAGCAGGAGTGTTCGTCTGCCATATGATAAGGAAA
>JAIOSR010000482.1 GCA_021107495.1 Desulfobacterales bacterium
ACAACGCAGCCATCATAATTTGCAGCCGATCACAGTAGAAGTCTATTCTCGGACAGCCTCATAGGTCTTTGGCAGATAAAAATCTGTTTTATTTCAGGAGTATTGCCATGATTATCACGGAGATTTTGTCCAGAAATGCAAGGATTTACAGTGACGAAACAGCCCTGATCGAAAGGGAACCCGCAAAGGACAAAAGGACTGCCATCACATGGAAACAATTTGACGACATGGCCAACAGGTTTGCCAATGCCCTTATTTCAAAAGGGGTAAAAAAGGGGGACAAGGTCATTCACCTGATGATGAACTCCCTTGAATGGCTTCCTGCCTATTTCGGTATTCTGAGGACCGGGGCCTGGGCCGTTCCCCTCAATTTCCGTTTCACGGCTGATGACATCCGGTATTGCGCTGAAATAGCCGAGGCAAAGGCCATGATCTTTGGCGAGGAATTCGTGGACCGGGTCAATGCCATCAAGGAAGACCTTTCAAGCATCAAGAACTTTGTGTTCGTGGGACCTGCCGATATAAAGCCGGATTACGCAGAGCCCTTTGAGACGTTTTTGAAGGCAGGTTCATCCGGGGATCCGGGGATCCCCATAAATCTCATGGACGAAGCGGCCCTCTATTTTACCTCCGGCACAACCGGTACCCCAAAGCCGATACTTTTGACTCACAGGAACCTGGAATTTTCGTGTATAGTTGAAAATCGGCACCATAACCAGACCCATGAAGATAATTTCCTCTGCATTCCGCCCCTTTACCACACCGGAGCCAAGATGCACTGGTTTGGAAATTTTATAGTTGGCGCTAAGGCCGTGATACTGAAGGGTGTCAAACCGGAATGGATCCTTGAAGCGGTCTCCGAAGAGAAGGCAACCATTGTCTGGCTCCTGGTGCCGTGGGCACAGGACATCCTGATTGCCATTGAAAAAGGTGACGTGAAGTTAGAGGATTATCAGCTTGACCAGTGGCGTTTGATGCATATAGGTGCCCAGCCGGTGCCGCCCAGCCTCATTAAAAACTGGAAAAAGGTCTTTCCCAGTCATGACTATGATACAAATTACGGGTTGAGTGAAACCACGGGTCCCGGCTGCGTCCATTTAGGGATTGAAAATATCCACAAGGTGGGCGCCATAGGCATTCCCGGCTTTGATTGGGAATGCAAAATGGTTGACGCGGACCTCAATGAGGTATCCAAGGGTGAACCCGGGGAACTCATGGTCAAGGGACCGTGCGTGATGCGGGAATATTACAAAAACCCTGAGGCTACTAAGGATGCAATCATCGGCGGCTGGCTCCTTACTGGCGATATGGCCAGGTTCGATGAAGACGGGTTTATCTGGCTTGTTGACCGTAAAAAGGATGTGATCATCTCCGGTGGTGAAAACATTTTTCCGGTGGAAATAGAAAATTTTCTCATGGAAAACCGGAAGATACAGGATGCCGCGGTCATTGGTATTCCTGATGAACGATTAGGGGAAATCGTAACCGCCATTATCAAGGTCAAACCGGGAGATGAGATGACAGAAGAAGAGCTTTTTGAATTTTGTGAAGGCCTCCCGAGATACAAGAGGCCTCGCAAGATCTTCTTTGATGATGTTCCCCGAAATCCAACGGGTAAGATCGAAAAGCCCAAACTCAGAAAGAAATTTGCTGGCATGACCGAAAGTTTCAAGATATAAAATAGTTTCAACAACTTTCTAACCTGAAATATTTGGAGGAAAAAATGCATAAGCTATTGACAGATTCGCCAGGAGAAAAAATGCTCCTTTTGGGTAACGAGGCCATTGCCCGCGGTGCCCTTGAGGCAGGCGTAGCCTTTGCCACCTGCTATCCCGGAACACCTTCTTCCGAGATCCCGGAAAACTTCTTCAAAATCAGCCAGGAGTCCGACCTGTACTTTGAGTACTCAACCAATGAGAAAGTCGCTCTCGAGGTGGGCGCCGGCTCGGCTATCGCGGGTCTAAGGACCATGGTAACCATGAAACACGTGGGGCTCAACGTAGCGGCAGATCCCTTGATGACATTGGCCTATACCGGTATAAAGGGTGGCATGGTCATCATCAATGCCGACGACCCCTCCCTCTTCTCCAGCCAGAACGAGCAGGACAACCGGTATTATGCGAGATTGTCAGGCCTGCCCATGCTTGAACCTACCAATGTCCAGGAAATGAAGGACATGACCATTGCCGCGTTTGATCTTTCTGAGGAACTGGGACTCCCCGTTATCATAAGGACCACCACGCGATTGAATCACATCAGGGGGGATGTCTTGCTCGGCGAATTGAAGCCGGTCAAAACCAAAGATACCTTTGAGAAAAAACCCTTTCACTGGGTATGCGTACCGGCAGTCTCCCGAAACCTGCACAAACTTCTGTTGGAGAGATATGATAAGTCGGCGGAAAAATCGGACAACCTGCCCTATAACCAGATCATCGGTGACGGAAAATGGGGTATTGTGGCCAATGGTGTAAGCTTTAATTATGTGATGGGATATCTGACAAGGTAAGCATCTTCAAATTAGGATTCTCATGGCCCATGCCCAAAGACCTCTGCGTCAAGTTCCTTAAACAGGTAGAAAAGGTCCTGGTAGTGGAAGAATTGGAACCTGTTAATGAAACTGAGCTTAAGGCCATTGCCCAGGAAGAAGGAATCAACATATCAATCCGGGGAAAGGAAATAGCCGGCCTCTCTCGCCTATTCGAGTATGACCCCGGCATGGTCAGAAAAGCCGTTGCAGAATACTTTGAGCTGGATTACAAGACGCCTGAAGCTGTTGATACTTCAGATACGCCGGAACTTCCGGGAAGGCCACCCAACCTCTGCGCAGGGTGTCCCCACCGGGCCACCTACTACTGCGTCAAACAGGTCTATGGCCCGGATGCCATCTATCCGACAGATATCGGTTGTTACACATTAGGTGTCCTGCCGCCCATCTCAATGGCCGACTTTGTCATCTGTATGGGTTCTTCCGTTAGCTCCGGGTGCGGTTTTTCCAAGGCCACGGATCAAAAGGTGGTATCATTTATCGGCGATTCCACCTTTTTTCACTCCGGCATCACGGGCCTTGTCAATGCGGTCCACAATAACCACAAGTTCACACTCGTAATTCTGGACAACGGGACCACCGCCATGACAGGACATCAGCCCCACCCGGGGGTGGATACGGATCCCATGGGAGTTGACCTGACACGGATATC
>JAIOSR010000029.1 GCA_021107495.1 Desulfobacterales bacterium
ACCTCCACCGTAAGCAAAGAGGAATTAAAAAAGGCCGTGGGGGGTAACAATCAGGAGGAGATTGCCGGGTATGAGTAATCCAAGCGAACCGGGTCCTGTTAAACTTATTACAGGCCTGTTCTCGCCTGAGAAAGGGCTTCTTGATCAGGTAATCGGCGAACTCTCGAATATATTTGGGCAAGTAGACTGGAACAGCCCCGAACTCCTCTTTGACCGTACAAAATATTATGCCAGGGAAATGGGCTGGCCGTTGCACCGCCGATTTATCTCTTTTGAGAAACTGGTCCGGGCCGACCACCTTGCCGATATAAAGCTTAGGACAAACGAGGTTGAGCGGAGATATATTCAGGATGGGAACAGGCTCGTCAACATTGATCCCGGATATATTTCCCCGGAAAGGCTTGTCCTGGCTACGGGAAAGAACTATGTGCATCGAATCTATCTGTCAAAAGGGATTTTTGCGGACCTTACGCTGGTCTATAAACGAAAGAGTTTCGTGCCGCTTGAGTGGACCTACCCTGATTATGCAAAACCTGAGACCATAGATTTGTTTAACGGGGTGAGGATGCAATACATGAATCAGATAAAGGAGATGAAACGTCTTGATTAAGAGCATGACAGCATACGGAAGGGCCGAGTACACATCAGGGGACACGCTTTTTATTTCGGAGATCAAGTCTGTCAACAACCGATACCGGGATACTATACTCCGAATTTCCAAGAATTTTCAATTACTTGATAAAGAACTCAGGTCCATTATTTCGTCAAGGATCAAAAGGGGACGCATTGAGGCATCCATACAAATGGAAGGGAGTAACGATGAAATCCCGTACACCCTTGAACTCAATGAACCCTTAGTCAATTCCTATTTCAAGATATTCAATCAGCTGGCCGAGCAGTTCGGGATTGATCGTAAAATCCGAATCGAATCCCTGTGCCAGATGAGGGATGTTATCCTGTTTAAACCTGAAACAGTGGAAGTGGACAAGGTAAAGCCCGGTTTCCAGGAGGTCTTGAGGCAGGCCCTCGATTCTCTTGATTTGATGAGAATCAAGGAGGGCGAGGCGATTGAGGCCGATTTTGTGATGAGGCTCGATCTATTGGAAAGGCATGTGGAGGAGGTTGAGAAGCGGGCCCCTGACCTGCTTGAAGAATACCGAAAGAGGCTTAAACTCAATATCGAGAGGATGACTAAGGATGTTGCAATGGACGAGGCCCGGCTTGCCCAAGAGGTGGCCATGTTTGCAGAAAAATCCGACATCACAGAGGAAATAGTGCGAATAAGAAGCCATCTGAAACAGTTTAGGGAATACATTTCCCTGGACGACGCCGTAGGTCGAAGGTTGGATTTTTTGATCCAGGAGATGAACAGGGAAGTAAACACGATTGGCTCAAAGGCATCTGATACGTTTATTTCAAAGGTTGTCGTAGAGATGAAGGCGGAAGTGGAAAAACTGAGAGAACAGGTTCAGAATGTAGAATAAGTAAAAGCATTCAGCTTTCAGCGGTCAGCTTTCAGCCCAGGTGTAGCCTAAAACCGTAAACCTTGAACCTGAAAACCTGAATGGTTAATTATTCTGTTTGTATTCTATCTTTTGTTCTGATTTTGCTGAATGCTGACAGCTGAACGCTGATAGCTTAAAAACGAAAGGAGCTTTGTCCATGAGTCCCAAGCTTGTTAATATCGGTTTTGGAAATTCAGTCATTTCCAGACGTGTCGTGGCCATCATCTCCCCAAACGCCGCCCCTATGAAGCGGCTGAGAGACGAGGCCCGCGAGGAAAAAAGGCTGGTCGATGCCACACAGGGCAGACGTACCAGGTCTGTCCTTATAACTGACAGCAATCATGTAATATTGTCCGCCGTCAGTTCGGAAAAGATTGCACAGAGATTCAATCCGGACTGTTCATTACCCAAGGAAGAGATAGAAGACTAAAAAAGGAATAAAGCGACTTTTTGCGAGATTGTCAAATATGCCTGGTCAACTCTTTGTGATTTCCGGGCCCTCGGGCGCTGGAAAGTCAACCATCGTGAATGCCCTTTCAGATCGAACCGACGGGTTGGTATACTCAATCTCCCATACCAGCCGCAGGCCCAGGGGCAGGGAAAAAAGCGGGATTGAATATCACTTTGTGGACCCAGGGACCTTCAACCGGATGATAGAGGCCGGGGCCTTCGTGGAGTGGGCCAAGGTCTATGACGATTTTTACGGGACATCTTTTTCAAGTATCGAGGGGCAAACCGGTTCGGGGGTAGACGTGCTTCTGGACGTGGACAGCCAGGGTGCGAGAAACATAAGAAAGCATTTTGAAGACAGCGTGCTTATCTACGTGTTGCCTCCGTCTTTAGAGATTTTAAAAAAGAGGCTGAAGGGCCGGGGCACGGATGACGAAGGCGTGATAAAGGTGAGAATGGAAAAGGCATTAAACGATATAGATAACTGTCTGTGGTATGATTACATCATCATCAATGATGACCTGGAAAAGGCCATAACCGAGGCTAAGTCCATTATCATAGCAAAACGATGCCGGACGGCCCGGCAGGCGAATGTTCAAACCCTCCTGGAAACTTTTCGAAAGTGATAACCGTAAACCATCAGAGTCATGGCCTGTGCAAATGATTTTCGATAACAGAAAATTGATTTGACAATCATTTTCCAGTAATACCACTGGGACGGGCCATTTCCCAAAATACCTAAATAAAAAATGGACTTTACGAATGCCTTTACATCATGGGCTTTAATTTTGCTCTTCCTGCGGGGTTGATATTGATTGAGAAACGTACAGACCCTCTGATAGAAGTGGCGCGGGCTGTAAATGGTCCTGACGATCTTGCGATAGCCCTGGATGAGTTTATCCATGTCCATATTGGGAATAAAGTTTATTGTGCCATCCGTGTTTTCTCCCGAGACACTTGAACGGAGCCGGTTTTCAGCCTTAAGCCGCTGCCAGAGCCTGGTTTTCGGCATGGCGTTCAGCAGGCCTACCATTGCTGTAACAACACCGGTTTCCTGAATAAACCTGATTTGCCGTGAGAAAATTCCCTCATCATCATTGTCAAACCCCACGATATAACCACCCAGGACCTGGAATCCGGCCCCCTGGAGTTTTCGAATGGCCGCAGTCAGGTCACGGCCGCAGTTCTGATTTTTACAACACTCCTTAAGGCTGTCTTCGTTAGGCGTCTCCAGGCCGATAAAGACCGTGTCAAATCCCGCATCGAGCATCAACTCGATTAGTTCGTCATCATCGGCAAGATTTATGGAGGCTTCCGTAAGGAAAGAAAAGGGATTCTCATGTTCCCTCATCCATTCGGTCACGCCCGGCAATATCTTTTTGATTTTTCCTTTATTACCGATAAAGTTGTCATCGACAATAAAAACATTGCCGCGCCAGCCCATGTCATAAAGGGTTGCCAGTTCGGCAATAAATTGATCCGCGTCCTTCACCCGGGGTTTGTGGCCGTAAAGGTTGGTGATATCACAAAACTCACAATTAAAGGGGCATCCGCGTGAACACTGGATCATAACCGAGGCATACTTCTCTACCTTAATCAGGTCCCAGCGGGGTATAGGTGTCAAATGCAGTTCAGGAAAATCATCTGTTTTATATATTTTTTTCGGGGTTCCCTTTTCCAGGTCGGCTAAGAAAGGGGGCAGGGTAATTTCCGCCTCCTTAAGGATCAGGTGGTCCACAAGGTCGAGGTATTCTTCCGTTGCGCTATTGAAAAGAGGCCCGCCGGCAATTACTTTGGTATCCAGACGACGGCATCTTTCCAGCACTTCCAGCACGGAATCTTTTTGTATGATCATGGCGCTGATCATCACGTAATCGGCCCACTCAATACTTTTGTCCGTGATCTTTTCTACATTCAAATCCACCAGGCGAAGGTCCCAGTCTTTCGGAAGCATGGCTGCAACCGTCAACAGACCTAAAGGCGGGTAAGCGGCTTTTTTAGAGATAAACTTCAGGACATAATTAAAACCCCAAAAAGTAACCGGATATTCCGGGTATACTAGCAATATTTTCATGGTAGTCTTCTTCCCTGTTATATTTAGGTTAGTTGGTGACTTGGGTCTTGGGGGAGTACGAAGCCGAGCTTAAAAGCCGGATGGGTTGTTAAGATCAGGCCATTCCATTTTTTATCAAGTAAATATAGGGGAGAATGGATTGAGTGTCAAGCATTACCAAGGGGTGAGAAAAGGAGACGTTTGAATGCTTGCACTATTTTGGAAAGTGCATTGTAACTGCTCAGGTTCACGGTTCAAGGGTTCACGGTTCACGGTTATAAACTATTGACATCCCACACTTTATAGCACAATATCCATATTAGCCTCTTTCACCCATTGGGTTAAACATGCTTGTCGTCCCTATTGAGGCATCATACTTTTGATATCAAACAGTTAGGGCACTTTAACCGTGAACCTTGAACTAAAAGTGCGGCCAGGTCCCGGCCTTTTTGGGGGGTGATCTCATTTCGGAAAAAACATCTTATCTTATCCCCGGTTTTCATACGGTCAGGGAGTCCCTCATTCAGGGACGGGTTACAATCCTGGAAGTCTGGATCGCAGAAGGAAAGAAGTCGGCCAGGACAGGGGAAATTCTAAAAATGGCCGGGAAGAGAGGTATTCCTGTCAGTTTCAAAAAAATCGCCGAACTGTCGCATCTCATGCCGGGTATGACCCACCAGGGTGTTGTGGCACTGGCGGAAAAATTTACTTACTCTGATTTTAATAAGGTCACGGACATTTCCATGCAGGACCATGACAGGGCCCTCCTGATTGCCGCGGATCACATCACGGACGAGGGAAATTTAGGTGCCATGATCCGGACCGCAGCCTTCTTTTCCGCGCACGGTCTGATCCTTCCAAAAGACCGATCAGCCAAGGTCACCGCCAATGTACTCAAACGTTCCTCGGGTGCCTGTGCGTACCTTCCCATAACCAGGGTAGTAAACCTGGGAAGGGCCCTTGATCTCCTGGAAAAAAAGGGGTTCTGGATAGTGGGTGCGTCCGGTGAAAGTTCCGAGTCCGTTTATCAGTGTGACTGGAACAGGGACCTTGTCCTGATTTTGGGAAACGAACAGAAGGGTATCAGCCGGACGGTAAAAAAGCGCTGTCACCAGGTAGTCGGGATCCCTTCCTCAGGGCATATGGAGTCACTGAACGTTTCAGTGGCTGCGGGCGTTATCCTGTCGGAGATCTTCCGCCAGAGGGAAGCATTCAAGACCCCCGACTGAAACCAGGGCCTTTATCACGGCACACAAGGGCAGACCTACCACATTGGTGTATGATCCGTTTATGGCCTCCACCATAAAGGAGCCCACACCCTGGATGGCATAGCTCCCCGCCTTACCAAACGGCTCGCCGGTACGAATGTAACCCTCTATCTCCTGTTCGGAAAGCGGTTTGAATCGAACAAGGGTCGTGACTGCCTCGGAATGGGCCACCTTGGCTGAAGGATCCAGGATGCAGAACCCGGTGATGACCCTGTGCTCTTTTCCTCTCAGAAGCAAAAGCATTTCCCTTGCCTTTTGACCGTCCTCCGGCTTACCTAATATCCTGTTATCAACCGCTACAATTGTGTCGGCCCCCAAAATCCAGGAGGCCCCTGTTTCGGCGCAGACATGGGCCGCCTTTTTTTCAGCCAGAACACGGGATATTTGTGCGGGATCACCTGTGATACCCTCCTCGCTTGCCTTACTTGTCACCGATCGAAAAGGGATGCCCGCCTGGGTCAGCAGTCTCTTTCTCCGTGGAGATGCAGAGGCCAGAATCAAGGGCTTTTGTGCGCTGATGATTGGAAATCTTGTCATAGAATTTTAGAAAAGGAGGCCATCTTTGTATGATTTCTATAGTTTAAGCCATAAGACATGGGATTGCAAGTATCATATTATAACGATAAAAAAAGGGGACAGTTTTATTGCTGTCCCCTTTGTCTCTTTTATCTTACGAGGCTAAATCGTCTATACTTCATTGCCCACAAGTAAACCCTAATGTTGCAAAAGTCGAGGGTGCTGCAGATCCGAGGGGTCAAGGGTGAAGCCGTAGTAGTCTACTGCGAAGTCTTGACAACAAAGGAGATGCGGTGCCCTCGGCTTTCCCGAAGGGTAAACAACACGGCGATTTTGAGGGCCTTGCTCGAATTCACAAATAGTGATGTCCTACAATACCTGTGAAAACGACCGGATATCTTTGTGCGTAA
>JAIOSR010000446.1 GCA_021107495.1 Desulfobacterales bacterium
AAGTTCATTCCGAAAGGCAGAGTTCCTCTCAGGGCCTCTTCCATTTCCGCCATGATCTCCAATACCTTATTGTTGGCACTCAAAAGGAGCTTGAAGTTATGATATCGGGCCTTGAAGGCAATACGGAGACCTTCAACATCAGGCGCCTCACTTTTCCGCCTCCTTAAAAAGATGTTTTTAAGAAGATCGAATATTCGGCCCATAAAACAGCCCCTCGATTTAATCCTGAAAAAAAGGCTAAAGGCATTGGGAGAATTCTGTTTGCCTTTAGCCTTTTGAAAGAAGCGTTTGTATTATGATATCCGGTAGTAAGATGTTACCTAATTCATTCCAATAGTCAATATTCAATCTTCAATAGTCAATCCATCAGTGTTCAAGCCTCATGCCCCACCCCTCAAACAGGAACATGACGGCAAAACCGTACCACAATGTGTAGATTACATAAAAGACAAGGGAAAAAATAACAATGCCCATACGGTCTGTGATCTTTTGGGGTTCTATTTTATAGTAGTTGTATGATGACTCTACGGCCTTTTTGGTCACCAAGGCAACAACCTTGGCTTCTTTGAATAATTTCTGCCTTTTTAAGTCCTTATCCATTGCCTTGGCGGCCTTCCACCAGTTAAAAAGTGCCTGCCTTTCGTCATACCCGTATTTTTTGGAGACCTTCTGTCCGTCATTTTTGTACATGACGTCTGCATCGGCAAGGCAGTTTTCAAGGATCGTGCCCAGATCTCCGGTTACTTTTAATTCAGCCCCGTTAACTGTGGCAGTTGCTCCACCGGCCCTGAAGAGCTTTGCCGTCTGTTGGGCCTGGTCTTTGTCCGCCATAACAAGGGTTACTGCTATGGAATTACCCTTAAACCTTTCACTTTCATCCTTCACCTTCGGGATATAATAGGCAGAGCCCTTGGATATGGAGTTGTACAGGGAGTCCAAGTATTCCAGACCGTTCTGGCCCTTGAAAACAGGAGAAAATATGATGATCAGGACGACTACAAACGCCGCCAACATTCCCAGGCCGCCGTAAAACTCTTTTTTGTGCGCAATCATGATGTCACCTCCTCTCCCTTGAGGACTCCAATATTTTTAAAAAATGTTCCGATTACCCAGACACCGAATCCGCCGATTACAATGAAAAAGGCCCAGACCCCTATGGTCTCCAGGACGGCGCCGGTCTGTTTGGATATGGGGATGACATCCATCTCCCCCAGTTTGCCCGGCAGGGCAAAGATACGGTTGACGAAACCTGCTAAGACCGCCATGGCGTAAAAGCCGCGTATCGTGATACCCTTTACCACCTTTGTGACCATGGCACCGATCTGGATACCGACCAATGATCCCAAAAGCATACCCATGGCTAATGTATAGAATATAAAGCCGAATATGGCGTACTGGCTTATTGCCGCGTAACCTGCCGTGAATATGATCTGGAAGATGTCGGTCCCTACCGTGGTCATGGAAGAGACACCCAGCATATAGACAAAAATCGGGAATGTCAGAAAACCGCCGCCAACCCCCATAATTCCTGCCGCAAGACCGACGAGCGCGCCGCTCAGGACTAAGAACACCCATGAAATTCCCCTGCCGCCCGGGGTAAAGTCATAATCGAATTTGATCATGGGGGGTATCTTCATGGCCTGTAGCTTTTTAGGAAGACCTCCCATCTCCGCTCCTTCATCTTTTCCGCCGTGCGCGTCTCCGCCGCCGTGGGGTGCGTCAACACTATTTTCAGCCTTCCTTGCCCTAAGAAAGTCGGTCATGGCGTAAATCCCTAAAAAACCTAACATAAGTGAGTAAACGGTCGTAATAAAGGCGTCACTCAGCACGGGATTGATCTCATAGAGAACGCGGTTAATAACTCCGCCCGCTGTCGCCCCTACGATGGCGCCGATCAGGAAGACAGCGGCCAAAGGTACGGAGACATTTCCCAACTTCCTGTGGATTACGCTCCCCATAATGGCCTTGGCAAATATGTGGAAAAGGTCCGTCCCGACCGCTAAGATTCCTTTGATGCCTGCGCTCATGAGGGCAGGGGCAATTACAAAACCACCACCTGCGCCGATGCAGCCGGTAATCAGGCCGGCAGCCAAGCCGATAAGGATGGAAACGATAAAAATACCCGTCGAATAAAAGGCCGGGCTGTAAGCCTTTTTGCCGCCTAACAATTCGGGCAGGGCACCGCCGATCTGCTCGGCAAATGCAATGCCCCCCAATATTATGGGAATGGTAAGAAGACCGAGGATAAACATCCGTTTCTTGTCGTGAAGGATATTGTTGGACATCTCAAGTTCCCACTTGGCATGGGCCCTTGCACCCATCATCATAAATTTTCCCCATAGTCGAAAGAAATGCATTTTGATTCGGCTCCTTATCAGTTAGAGTTTTCTAAGCAACATCCAGCCTGAACCTTCACCACGAACAATCCTTATCTATTTAATCACCTCCTTAAGATCTTCTTTTGGTGAATTGCCTTTTTTTTGTAAGCATCCTGAACCTTGTATAACAGGTCATCAATATCAACTGGTTTCATGAGATAATCAAAGGCGCCAAGCTCCATACCCTGAATAGCCACTTCCACACTTGCGTGGCCCGTAAGCATGACAACTTCAATTAAAGGGTGCAGCTTTTTGATCTCTCTCAGGGCCTGAATGCCGTCCATCCCGGGCATTTTCACGTCCAGTACGACCACATCAACCCGATTTTGATCCAGAAATTCAAGGGCTTGCTCGCCGCTCTTGACTCCCGAGGCTTGGAGGTCACGTTTTTTCATGCGTTTTAACAGAGTTTCCAGAAATTCGATTTCATCATCAACGAACAGGACATTAAAGGGATCCAAATCGATTACCTCCATCAGCCTGACGATTTGAACTAAATGACGTGAACCGTTTTCCGCAGATCATGCGGTTTCCTCGCAAAGGATGCAAGGTAACGTGCTAAACTATTGTGATTATAAGGAAGTTAACGAATCTTTTCACAATACCAAAGCTTATATAAGCCGTCAACATTACAATTGCTTTTTTAGAAGAATTTTGACAGATTATTTAAGATAAATATTTTGGGAGGTAATTCTAATGAAAACCTTGGGCACGTCTTCTCCCGATGATACTGTGTTTTTTGATTATCTTTTTAAATTCGAGGACGGAACGGAAAAAAAGATCGGGATTCATTTAGATCCCGTGACCCTGGAATACCTGCCACAGAAATCACTGACCGGAGACGAATGGACGAGGCTTGAGAACCATCAATGCGAAAGCTGTCCGCTTGATCCGAAACATGACCCGCACTGCCCGCTCGCCCTTGCTATTGAAGATTTGGTCAATTTTTTTCAAGAGAAATTTTCGTATGAAACTGCCCGGATTTCGGTCCATACAAATGAACGCACCTATTTCAAAGATACCACAATGCAAAAAGGATTGAGCTCCATTATGGGAGTTCTCATGGTGTCCAGCGGGTGTCCCGTAATGGCCAAACTAAGACCCATGGTACGTCTCCATTTACCTTTTTCGAGTATCTTGGAGACCACCTTTCGCACGACCAGCACCTATCTTCTGGGGCAGTTTTTCCTAAAGAAAAGGGGTAAGATCTCTGACTTTACGTTTGAAGGCCTGCTCGAAATATACAAAAATGTAAATATGGTCAACAGGTCAATGGCCGAAAGAATACGCTCTGCCGCGGGTAAAGATGCCAGCGTGAATGCATTGATAATCCTTGATATGTTTGCGCTCGACATCCCCTTGTCTATTGAAGAGCAGATTGAGGGGATTGAACCCTTTTTTCGGCCTTACTTTGAAGAATAGTAACTACACGGGTTCAAAGTTCCGGGTTCACGGTTCAACGGTTCAAAGTTTCTTTTCCGAATCCTTTTTTTTCGATGCTTTGTGAATATCGATAATTTGTGACCCTTGAATATAGTCTGTTGTCTCGTATGTGGTAATGCCCTCCAGTTTATTGGTGATCTCTCTCATCCTGTCGCACTGCTTTTTAATTTTATTTACGCTCTTACTTTGCGGATTTTCTTCTGAAA
>JAIOSR010000444.1 GCA_021107495.1 Desulfobacterales bacterium
GATGTCGGCAGTCTGATCCTGGCCCCCGGTTATGAAACATTTGATGCCGGACTACAGAGTCAATATGGATACAACAGGTTCGGCAATGTGATTACCAGCCTTGAATTCGAACGCTTGCTGAGCGCGTCCGGGCCCAATCGCGGGGCATTACTGAGGCCTTTCGACGGGAAGCCTCCTCTAAAGATAGCATGGATTCAATGCGTCGGTTCCCGGGACATCAGTGCCGGTAATACCTACTGTTCAGCGGTCTGCTGCATGTATGCCATGAAGCAGGTCATCCTTTCCAAGGAACATTATCCCGAACTTGAGACAGTTATACTGCACA
Organism: Desulfobacterales bacterium; assembly: GCA_021107495.1. Lineage (GTDB taxonomy): Bacteria > Desulfobacterota > DSM-4660 > Desulfatiglandales > Desulfatiglandaceae > JAIOSR01. The sequence continues at coordinate 326 of JAIOSR010000444.1, forward strand.
ATGATATCCGCGCATACGGCAAGGGATTTGAGCGCTACTATGAAAGGGCAAAGGATATGCCCGGGGTCCGGTTTGTGTGGAGTAAGGTGTCCGTCTTGAGGGAACAGCCGGACACAAAAAATGTCGTGCTCAGGTATCGCGTGAACGGGTCTGAAGTCAGGGATGAGGAATTCGACCTTGTTGTATTATCCGTTGGTCTCTCCTCGCCTGCCGGCAACAGGGAGTTGGCGGAAAAACTGTGTGTTGAAACAAATACTTCCGGGTTTTGCGAGTCTTCGCCTTTTTCCCCGATTTCGACCTCGCGGCCGGGGATCTATGCATGCGGGGTATTTCATGCACCCATGGATATACCCGATTCGGTTACCATGGCCAGCGGGGCCGCATCGCTTGCCTCACAGCTCCTGTCTGAACAGCGGGGGACCCTGATCGAAGAAAAGTCCTACCCGTCTGCGCGGGATGTTACCGGAGAACCACCTCAAATAGGCGTATTTGTCTGTGACTGCGGAACCAATATCGTCAAGGTGGTGGATGCGGCAAATGTGGTCCGGTATGCCGAAGCACTGGAGGGTGTGGTTCATGCCGAGGAAAATACCTTCAGCTGTTCCATTGATTCGATTACCCATATGATTGAAATCATCACGGAGAAAGGACTCAACCGCGTTGTGGTTGCCGCATGCACTCCCAGGACCCATGAACCGGTGTTCCAGGATGCCCTCAGACAGGCAGGTATTAATCCGTACCTGTTCGAGATGTGCAATATCCGGGAGCATTGTTCCTGGGTGCATATGGGGGACAGGCGGGAAGCCACCCGCAAGGCCCGGGACTTGGTGCGCATGGCGGTGACCAAGGCAAGGATTCTCAAGCCCTTGAGCCGGGTCCCGTATGACATTGTTCCTGCGGCCCTGGTTATCGGGGGCGGGATCTCCGGAATGGTAAGCGCGTTATCCTTGGCAAACCAGGGGTTCAGTGTTCACCTGATTGAGAAGTCCGGAGAACTCGGCGGAATGGGCCGGAAAATCCTTTTTACAGTGGAAAAAGGTGATGTGCGGTCCTATGTGCGAGAACTTATTCAAGAGGTCTATAAGAATCTTTTGATCCAGGTCCACACCGAAACCGATATTACAGGGTTCAGTGGTTATGTGGGCAATTTTACAACTCAAATTGCGGTGGGAAGCGAGCGGGTCGTTAAAGAGATCGTCCATGGTATAACAATTGTGGCCACCGGCGCTGAGGAATTCAGACCGGACGAATATCTCTACGGCCAGGACCCACGTGTGTTTACCCTGCTGGAATTAGAGAAGGAAATTGATGGGAACCTCAGCAGGTTCGATCATTGCAACTGTCTTGTAATGATTCAGTGTGTGGGGTCGAGAGAAAGCGAGAGACCCTATTGCAGCCGTGTCTGCTGCACCCAGGCCGTAAAGAATGCCCTGAAGCTGAAAGAGATAAACCCGGACATGGAAATCTATGTCCTTTATCGGGATATGAGAACATACGGGTTCAGAGAGGATTATTACCGGGAGGCTGCGGAGCAGGGGGTGAAGTTTATCCGCTATGAGGCAGATGACAAACCTGATGTGGAGGTTGCCGAGGAAAGCGGCCGGTCAGTCCTGAGAGTCATTGTGACCGAGCCCACGTTAGGGCAACGGCTCATGATAGATGCAGATATGCTTGCACTGGGCGTGGCGACCGTTCCCCGGACAGGCAACAGGGAATTGTCCCGGATGCTTAAGGTGCCGCTGAATGAGGATGGTTTTTTTATGGAGGCCCACATGAAACTCCGGCCCGTGGATTTTGCCACGGATGGTATTTTCATGTGCGGTCTGGCTCACGGCCCCAAGTTTATAGATGAAAGTATTTCCCAGGCCCAGGCAGCGGCTTCTCGTGCCACGACCATATTGTCAAAAGACGAGATGATGGCCGGTGGCCAAATCTGTAACGTGGAGGCGCTTAAGTGCACCGGTTGCGGGGTCTGTCAGGAGGTTTGTCCTTTTACCGCCATTACCGTGGACCCGAAAGAAATGGTGGCGCACGTCAACGAAGCCCTGTGCAAAGGCTGCGGTCTTTGTGCTTCTTCTTGCCGGAGCGGCGCCCTGGATGTCATGGGGTTCAGTGAAGAGCAGACTATGTCTTTGATAGATGCTTGTATGACGGGCTAAAGCGTGAATTTTGTCCCGCCGAGGCGCGATTGGACCGGGGGTTTCGTTCACGCATTAAATGTTATAGATCCGCGTCTATCTGCGTAAACCTGCCCGCCGTCCGGCAGGCGGGTCTGCGTCCCAAAAAAATTATGAGAGGAACAACATGTTTGGCTGGAAAGGAAAAATCCTGAGGGTTGATCTTTCGCGGGGCAATTGTTCGGTAGAGGACATTGCCCCTGATGTGCGTACTGATTTTATCGGGGGCCGCGGCATGGGCTTGAAGGTCCTTTTTGATGAAGTTGACCCCCTGATTGATCCCCTTGGACCGCAAAACAAGCTGATTTTCAGCACGGGTCCTTTAACCGGGACAGGGGCCCCGGCGGGGGGACGGTTTATCGTTGTGTCCAAGTCACCCTTAAGCGGTGCCATTGCCAACCCCTGTTGCGGGGGATATTTCGGCGCCAACCTTAAGTTCGCTGGATATGACCTGCTCATTATTGAGGGAAAATCCCCGGAGCCCGTTTACCTGTTCATCAAGAATGACCTGGTGGAGATCAGACCTGCCGGAAACCTGTGGGGGAAATGGACTACGGAGACGGAAAAACAGATCAGATCAGACATGATGGCCGAGTCTGATGCATGGGAAATCAACAATACGAGTATCGTGACCATAGGCCCGGCAGGGGAGAACCTGGTGAAGTTTGCCTGCATCATGGCTGATGGGGGCCGGGCCGCCGGCCGTTCAGGTCTGGGCGCGGTCATGGGTTCCAAGAACCTGAAGGCAATAGTCGCCACAGGCACAGGGGACGTGACAATTGCCGATGTGGATGGTTTTAAAAACGCGGTCATGGAATTTCTTGAGGAGGGCAGGGAGAACAAGGCCCTGGAAAAGCGTCGTATGTGGGGCACATGGAGCCTTCCCGGACGGGCCAACAAGACCGGCACCCAGGCCGCCCTGAATTTTAAGACCGGCTATTCTGAGGAATTTACCAAGTATGAGGACCCCGCATACATCAGAGACCGGATTCGAGTGAGAGACGAGGCATGCTTCGGCTGTCCTTTTGCGTGCAGCAAGAGAAGCAGGATTGCAGACCCGGAATACCCCGGCACGACCAAAGGACCGGAGCACGAGAGCATGGCTTTGCTGGGATCCAACTGCGGGTTTGGCGGGCTTGATGATATATGCAGGGCCAATTATCTCTGCAATGAGCTTGGCATGGACACCATAACCGCCGGGGCGACTTTCTCCTGCGCCATGGAACTCTTTGAAGAGGGTTATCTGCCTGAAAAGGATATCGGATACCCTCTCAAGTTCGGCAATACCGAAGCCATGTTCGAGCTGATGAAAAAAATCGCCCTGCGCCGGGACTTTGGCAATCTGTTAGCTGACGGGGGAAAGGCCTTGGCGGAAAAGTATAACCACCCGGAGCTTTTCATGGGGATAAAGGGGATGGGCATGCCTGCCTGGCACCCCCAGGGCTTTGAAGTGATCGGCCTTCAATATGCCACCAATAATGTGGGGGCCTGCCATACCAAGGCCACATTGCCATTTTACGAAGGCAGGAAGGACCCCGCACATGGCGTGGAGTGGACAAAACAGGATCAGGACTACGTGGCAGTGGTTGATTGCGGCGTCCTTTGCTGGATCATCTACCATGGCCCTTTATGGGGCGAAAAGCTGCTTTCATGGCTCGGGGTTACGACCGGCATTGATTATACGGAGAAAGGGCTGTCATTGATCGGCGAAAGGATATGGAATTTAGAGCGATTGTTCAACCTGAAGGCCGGGCTCAGCGCTAAGGATGATTGCCTGCCAAAAAGAATAACGGATGAACCTCGTGTCAACAACCAGGTAGTTCATCTTGACCGGATGCTCCCTGAGTACTACAGGGTGCGAGGCTGGGATGAGAAGGGGATTCCCACACCCGAAAAGCTGGAACAGTTGGGACTGACAAAGGAAGGGGCAGGCGTGAGATGAGGATAAAGATAGACCATACCAAATGCACCGGGTGCAAGCTCTGTGAAGTGGCCTGTTCCCTCCAGCACACAGAGGCCATAAATCCCTGGAGGTCCAGGATAAGGGTCTTTATCGGCGAGGACTTCTGTCTCCCGGTGATAGCAGGACCGTACACGGAGGCGGCATGCAATGCAAAAGGCATTGTCATGGTCGACGGTATGGAAATGGACGGTTGCGTTGTGTGCAGGGCCTCATGCCCGGTTAAGACGGCATTTAAGGAACCTGACACGGGTATCCCCTTGAAATGCGATTTTTGTGGTGAACCGCCTGACCCGCAATGCGTCAGGTGGTGTGAGGCTGATGCACTGACAATTGTGATTGAAGATTGAATGTTTAATTAAAAAAATGACAACATTCGCGGGCAAACTTCTAAGAATAAATTTAAGCGCTTCCACATACGGCGAAGAGGAGATCCCCGACCTGTACCTCAGACAATTTATTTCAGCGCGCGGGCTAAGCGCCAGATATCTCTATGCGGAACTGAAACCAAAGACAGATCCCCTTGGTCCTGAAAACAAAATAATAATGTCGATCGGGGTGCTGGCAAGTACCGGGCTCCAGGGTTTTTCAAAATGGTGCGTCATGTCCAAGAGCCCCCTGACCGGAACTATCTTTCGCTCTATTGCGGGGGGGAATTTCGGGGCATGGATGAAACATGCAGGATATGACCTGATTATTATCGAGGGAAGGGCGCCGGGTGCCTCATACATATATCTTGACAAAGAGGGTGTTCATTTCCTTAAGGCCGACGACCTTTCGGGCATGGATCCCCGGCATTTACAAAGGAAACTCAAAGAGAGACACGGGTTTCACACGGAATCGGCATGTATAGGAATGGCAGGGGAGAGACTTGTCCGTTATGCGGTCATCACTTCAGGCGAGCGCACCGCATCCCGTGGCGGGATGGGGACCGTAATGGGGTCCAAGAACTTGAAGGCGGTCTCAATAAACGTGCCGGTGCGGGGCCCCGTGCCTTTTGATGGGGTCAGGCTGAAAGGACTGGTGAGGCAGCAGATCAGTATTTTGAAAGATCATCCCCGGCGAAAAAAAATGAGCACCATTGGGACGCCGTACCTGTCTATCGGTCTGAACGAGGCGGGGATACTACCTGTCAGGAATTTTCAGGCTGGAAGCATAAAGGGCATCCAGGACATATCCGGAGAAGAATTTTATAAACTGAAGAAGGGAAAGGCCGGGTGCTATCAATGTATGACCAGGTGCGGGGGGATGCGGGAAGTAACCCGTGGACCGTTAAGCGGGAAGCAGATTGACGGGCCTGAATATGAGACGATCTATGCCTTTGGCCCTTTGTTAGGCATCACGGATAAATCATTCATTATAGATGCCAATGCTCTTTGTGACTATTATGGAATGGATACAATAAGTACAGGTGCCTGCGTGGCTTTTGCCTGCGAATTATTTGAAAAAGGGATCATTTCAACATCTGATACGGATGGTCTTGAACTCGTCTGGGGTAATAAGAATGCAATATTTCCTCTTATTGAAAAGATAGGAAAGAGGGAGGGCCTCGGCCGTGTACTGGGAGAAGGGGTGGCAAGAGCCGGTGAACAAATAGGTGAGGAGGCAGTCATCTATTCAAAGCACATCAAAGGTCTCGAATTAGCGGGTTATGAGCCCAGGGGGATCAAGGGGTATGCGTTGAGCATGGCCAGTTCGAATATCGGGGGGAGCCATATGTACGGCAGGCCCAGGGAAGAGCTGACAGGAAAAGTGGACCCCTTTTCAGAGGAAGGAAAGGGCCCATCCATTGCCCAGGCTCAAAGGGAACAGGCATTGGAGGATTCTTTGATAGCATGCACATTCGGGAATTCGGGTCTGGATCTTATGATGTACTCTGAATTTCTCACGTCTGCAACAGGGGTTGAAGAATTTGGCAGTACTGAAAACCTGTCAAGGATCGGCGAGCGAATCATATGTATTGAAAGGTGTTTCAACATAAGGGAGGGATTCGGTCGTATAGACGATTCCCTCCCGAAGCGTATGTTTTCAGAGCCGTTAAGGAATGCCGGACCCTCCACCGGCCAGGTCGTAAAAAATATAGATAAACTCTTAGACGAATATTACGAAGCGCTTGGCTATACATGTGAAGGTGTCCCGACTGCTGAAAAATTGAAAGATCTCGGGATCGAAGAATTAGCAAAAGAAATTACAAACGACAGAAGATTCCTTGCAAACTGACTGTTGAGCTGTACAGGGCGATCATCCTTTTTCGAAGACTGATGATCCCCTATTGTGACCTGCGGCAATGGATAATTCTGGCGTAAAAGCAATGGCTGAAGGCAGGGTGCCCTGTTAATATTCGTGGGGACCTTTCCGCTACCAAAAACCATTATCATAAGGAGAAAAAAATGAAAATTTATGATGTAGTGCCGGGGTTTGAGTTTGACGAGAAGGTAGACCTTGAAAAATCACCAGCATGGTTTTTGGACGGCACCCATTCCGTGCCACCCTGGACGCCGATGTTCGGATGGTTCTGGATTAACTTCTGTCGTCACGGGATGCAGTACGGGGCCGAGAAACTGAGCCTGCCGACCGTCAAGGGCTGGGATTGGAGGTTCAAGGACGGGGGCGGGTATCTCACCCTCAACCTTGTCATGGATGAAGGAGAGAAAACGGAACGTCAGGCCAAATTCAGGGAGGCCATTCGTCCCTTCATAGACGACTATGACAATCTGTGGGGCGGTTACGTCAACGAGATGCTTGGCCACTACTCAAGGCTGAAATCGTGCGACGTGGATACGGCCAGCAACGCCGAGATGCTTGCAAACTTCGAGGACACCATCAATGTCTGCAGGCGGATGTGGGAGATCCACATGCACATGATGTACGGCGTGGACACCGCCTTCATCCTCTTTGAGAATATATGCAAGGATGCCCTTGGCATAGACGACACCCATCCCACATTTCACGACCTCCTGAGGGGTTTTGACAACAAGGTATTCGAAGTGGACAGGGAACTCTGGAAGTTCTCCAAGAAGGCCGAGGAAATGGGTGTAGCCGATATCATACTCAATAACAAGGCGGGGGACGCCCTCGCCTTGCTCAGGGAAAATGACGCAGGCAAGAAATGGCTTGAAGAGCTTCAGGTCCTACTTAATGAGGACGGGTGGCGCATGCAGCGCATGAGCGAGATAAATTTGCCTACCTGGGTGGAGGATCCTACACCTGTCATAGCAAGCGTGAAGTTCTTCCTTAAACAGGGAGGTGATTTTAATCTGGATGTTGAGAGGGGGGGGCTGGCACAAAGGCGCGAGGAGGCAACAAGAGAAGTCCTGGAGAAAGTCCCTGAGGACCAGAGGGGCTGGTTCAAGACGCTTCTCGGTCTTGCCCAGAAGACGGGTACTTTCAGCGAGGAACACAACCACTATTTAGACCTTTATACACATGCCATGATACGAAGGTCCTGCCTTGGGATAGGGAAAAGGCTGGTCGCTGCCGGTGTGATTGATGATCCCGAAGACACATTTTTTCTCATGCCCGATGAGGTGAGGGCCGTGACCCTCGTCCCGGACGGCTCCAACCTGAGGCATATCGTAGAGAGAAGACGGAAAGAGTGGGAGGGCTGGTGCA
>JAIOSR010000542.1 GCA_021107495.1 Desulfobacterales bacterium
AAAAAAACATTTGAATTATTCGTTCCTTGAACAGGAGCTGAAAAAAGAGATCATGAAAAAACCAGGGGACGTGGCCCTTTACCAGGCCCTGGCAATGATCTATCACCAGAAAGGGAAAGATGTAATAGCCATTGAGCCTTATGAAAGGATAATTTCGCTGGACCCGGACCAGCCCGAGTCTTTGAATAACTTAGCCTGGCTCTTAGTTACTGCCCCTGATGAGGAACTTAGAGATAAAAAGCGTTCCCTTATTCTTGCCGAAAAGGCAGTGCTTTTAGAGCGGTCTTCCGTATTCCTCGACACATTGGCAGAGGCCTACTATGTAAACGGTTTTATCCCGGAGGCCTTAAAGACTATTGAAGAAGCCATTGTGCTCGCTAAAGAAAACAGAGGGTATTATGAAAAACAGTTAAAGAAATTCTCGGTCGGCTTTACTCCGCCTTCACAAAACAAATAACTTTTTGGTTCTTCTCCCAATTAGTTGGGAGAAAGGGGCCAAGGAGTCCTTGAATCCTGATCATCGATCAACAAATTTGGAGATGATCATTCTTTTAAACTTTCCGAAAACTATTCTTGTAAGGATGTAAAGGGGTATAAAGATAAATGCATAGCCGGCGGTTTCGCCAAGCACCGGCAGGTTAAAAGGAAGGGGAAAACGGATATTGGAGAACCGGGCCTGCATCCATCCCAATGCACATGCGACCGGCCACAGAGAGGCTGACGCCATTGCAATCTGCAAGAAAAAGGTTTTGCCGAATGCCTCGTTGGCCAGTTTATTGATCGCCTTGTAGGCCCCCTTATTGCCGGCTTTGAGAGCGTTCATGGACCGGTCATGGTATTCGGCCATTTCATTCGTCGTTTTCGTAACATGAAACCGGTTGGCCCTAAAGGCTATGGCCAGGGTTATTTCACCTAAGATGGTGGACCACAGGGCTAAGATGAAGGTGCCCAACCACCAGCCCAGAACAGGATCTTGAGGCCATCGGTAGGGAGTAATCAGAAAGGCATCAACCAATTCCATCAGCCATGCAAAAAAACCCATTGTGGTGAAACCTCAGTAAAGAAATTCCCGATCCGCTTTGAGCAGATCGGGAATTTTTGCGTCGGGGCCGGGCAATCAAAAGGGTGGAACGATACTAAACCCCAAAAAGCCTTTTGTTATGTAACGAATGCCCACGTAGAAGGCAAGGACCACGAAAAGCCTCTTGAGCCAGATATCCGGTATATACTTTGATGTGCGCGGTCCGATCATAGAGCCGACAAAAATGCCCAGAAGCTCGGCCCCGATAAAGCCCCATTGTACGGGCACACCCTTACCCACCATATAGCTGAAAATGGAGACTATCATTCCCACCAGAACTACCAGCCCGCTTGTACCTGCCACTAAAAACATGGGGAGGCCCGCCACGGAGGTCAGGAAGGGAACGTACAGGAAGCCGCCTCCCACACCCAGAAAAGAGGCCAGGGCAGCGATAAAGATGCCGCCTAACATGGGGACAAATGCCTTGAACTTGAACTCAACATCGAAAAATGTAAAGCGGATCGTTCCAATAAAAAAGGTCAACCCCCAGCCTGCAAGGGCCAATATATAGGCCACCCACCTTGCGCCCCCGGCTAAGTTGGCCCACAGGGCGCTGGCCACCACAACGCCTAATGCAACGAACATCATGACCCAGCTTCCCTCAAGGACCTTTACACCCTTCTTGGTGTCTCCGCCATCTTTGGCCTGTTTTTCAAAAGCGGCCGCGGCCTCCTTGGCCTTCTTTCTCTTGGCCTGGCCACCTGCCGTGGTTTCGCGGAAAAGAATAATACCCAGTGCGAGAACTGCTATTCCAAAGTAGCCGATATATGCCTTGAGGCTGATCTTCCCTGCGGTCAGGTCGGGGATAAGCCAGGAACCGCCAACCCCGCCGATCGCGAGACATATGCCCAAAGGGGCGACGAGCCGGCCCATGCGGTAGTAGTTTGTGCTGGAGATCAGGCCGCTCAGCCCGACCAGCCACTGGTTGGAGACACGGATGGAGTCTGTGACAAGCTTGTTGAGCGGGTAACCTTTGCCAAAATCCTTGGCATAGTCACCCAGGCCGAAAATGGTTATGTGGCCCACTCCGGCCATGATACCGCCAAAGGCCCCTACGGTGGAAAAGATCCATCCGACCCATATGGCCCATAAAAATCCCAGGATATAGTTGACACCGGGGGCACCCGGGATACCCAAGAAACCGGGTTCGGCCTTCTTATCAATCTTTCCATCTCCGACGGCCTGCTGGATAGTATCAGAGAGCTTGTCCGCGAAGGCAGGCGTTTCCATGAGTAATGGTAAGGCAACCAAGCCGATAATCACCGTTAAACAAACAATCCATTTTATATTTTCCTTCATTCCATTACCTCCGAATAAGGATTCCTGGATAAAAAAATGAACTATAATTTAAATCATTTCACATCATGCATCAAGAAAAAATTGCGGCCCTAAACCCCTCATTGCCATGGGGAATCACCACTTGGTTTTCCCGGACAATTGCACCAACAAGGAGTTTTTCCTGCGGTTTCGTGAAGGAGAGTAGCTGGCGACCGGTAATGGGAGAATCCTTGTGTATCCTGAAACCTACGAGCTTGACCCTTCCTTTGACAAAATCAATGACCTCAAAGGCCCCCGGTATCTCCATCAGGTTCAGGATGCTTTTAACCATCACCGATTCGGGATTGATGATGCTGTAAACACCCAGAAGATCCTGACTGAAGAGTTCTGTTTCTTCCAGATATTCCTCGTTTCTCACACGGGCAACTTTGAGCATATATTGATTGAGATTCCGGGCCAGCAGGCAGGAGATCAAGTTCACCTCGTCGCTGTCCGTGGCCGCCACTAACAGATCCGCCTCTTTGATCCCCGCCTCTTTCAGCAGCCTGGGGCTCGTGCCTGAGCCTAAAAATGCCTGGACATCGAGGTTTTCGTTTATCTTTTTTATCTGTGGAGCGTCCCTGTCAATAACGACCACATCCTGGCCTTCCTCAGAAAGCCTCTTGGCGATGTGAAAACCTACTTCGCCCGCGCCCACGATCATAATTTTCACGGCCATTTCCCTTCAGGAACAGGTTTACGGAATTGATTATACCCCTTAAACTAAGACTATATAATCCTTAAATCTTCAATTTTCAATAGTCAATAGTCAATAATTAGTGCCTTTCATTTATGTGGACAATCGAAGATCTCAATGATATAAAATTTGACCTGATCAATCCGATTATTAAACGTTAAACAAGGAATCCTAATGGGGAAATGATGGAGACAATCGGCTATAATTACGATGGAAGCCTCCTGAAAAAACATATTGACAGGTTCCCGCGGGCAAGGGTTGTTGTTATTGGCGATATCATTATGGACGAGTACATCTGGGGAGATGTTTCCCGGATTTCCCCTGAAGCTCCGGTCCCGGTTGTGGAAGTCAAACGCGAGACAAAAACTCTCGGGGGCGCGGCGAACGTAATCCACAACATGGCGACCCTTGGTGCTCGGCCTGTCCTTTGCGGTGTAATAGGAGAGGACCGAACCGGCAGGCAAATTCTGAATAAGGTCGATCAGATGGGATTGAAAACCGATGGTATGATGGTTGAGCCGGGCCGTCCCACCAGCATAAAGACAAGGATCGTGGCACACAACCAGCAAGTCGTCCGCTTTGATCGGGAAAGCAAAAAGAATATAGGGTCTGAAAGCATAGAGAAAATTCTGGGTTTTATTGGGAAGAACCTTGAAACAATTGATGCCATAGTGGTTACAGACTACGGCAAGGGCGTTATTTCCGCCCCGCTCATGAAAGGATTGAGGGACCTGGTCCG
>JAIOSR010000286.1 GCA_021107495.1 Desulfobacterales bacterium
CTGAAATCACGAAAGCCTTCCAGCAGTCACTACGAAAAGACCGCTTCAACCTTCAACTTCGCAATCATGTGTCGTTTTGAGGCGTACTCATTAACCGGATACACCAAAAATGGATTGTTGACGTCAAAACGTTTTAAGGCTAAAAAATAGAAGGCCTTGGCGATGATTCTCAACCGCATGGATGCGAAAAACTCACGGGGCAGGATCGCTACCGCTTTCGCCAGGGTAGATATCGAACCGTGTACTCAATTCAAGACGATAAATTAAACATATGGGTTGTGAAGGTCGGGGATCGAAAGGACATTTATCGCTAAAACGAACACTAAGCCGGGTTCCCGCTAACATGGAAACAAGGTATAAGGAGATAGGGATGGAGAAAAGGAGTAAATGAGACTATGGCAATAGCAACTTTCTGTGTTGGCCTGATTGCCCTCACAGTACTCGTATTCATCGCATTCCGCATCCTAAAGGATGCCCCCGGCAAGGCCGAGCTGGTACGTTTACGGATGAGAGAGCAGGACTTCGAAGGTGCAACCGTTCAGATAGAGAACAAGGCCGCAGAAATTGAGGGTCTTCAGATCGAAAAGGCCAAATTGGAGGCCAATCTGGAGAACGAACGCACTACAGCCGACGAAAAGCTGAAACTGCTTCAGGATTCCGAAGCCAGACTCAAGACGGAGTTCGAGAACCTGGCGACTAAGATATTTGAGGACAAAGGGCAGGCGATTACAGAGCAGAACCGCGAAAGAATATCCGGGCTTCTCCAACCTTTAAAGGAACAACTCGAATCATTTCGTCAGAGAATCGATGAAGTGCATAAGGATGATACGGAAAGATCGGCGAAGATGCTTGAAAAGGTTAGACAACTGCAGGACTTAAGCAACAGGGTCAGTGATGAAGCAAACAATCTCGCAAAAGCGATAAAGGGAGATGCAAAGAAACAGGGCGATTGGGGGGAACTGATAGTCGAAAGGATATTCGAGGCATCGGGTCTTGAAAAGGGTAGGGAGTATGACGCGCAGATCGGCTTGAGGGCGAATGACGGAAGCCTGAAAAAGCCTGACTTCATAGTCTATTTGCCCGGAAACAAGGCCGTGATAGTTGATTCCAAAGTGTCCCTTACTGCTTATGAGAGATTCTGCAGCGCTGACGAAGACGTTACCAAAGCGGAAAAAGCTCTGGATGCCCATCTTCAATCGGTGCGCAATCACGTTGCCGAGCTGCGATCGAAAGATTACAGCCAACTGCTCGGCAACAATTCGCTGGACTTTGTAATCATGTGCATTCCGTTGGAACCGGCCTATCATTCTGCACTTCGGTTTGATAAGAACCTTGTGTATGATCTGGCCAAGTCAAACGTTGTCATTACGGGTCCCACCACGCTGATGATTACACTCAAGTTGATTGCCCAGATATGGAGACGCGAGCGCGAAAATAGAAATGCCGAGGTCATCGCTGACCGGGCAGGGCGCATGTATGATCAGGTTGTGCTCATAGTTGAAGCGATGACCGAAGCCCGGAAAAAACTCACCGGAGTCTCTGATTCATTCGAATTGGCCTTAAAACGATTGCAGGATGGAAGGGGGAACCTCGTGGGGCGAGTAGAGGAAATCCGTCGTCTTGGGGCCAAGGTGAACAAACAGCTTCCTGCTGCCGTCGTGGAGGGGGCTGTCACCGAAGAGGACCCGGCTGAGTAGAGGATGGAGATTGCGTAAGACCCGGATATTTATAACTTGATTTCATAAAACATTCATTAGAAAAGTTTATGTAGGAGGTATGATGAGCCCATTGAAAGGAAAGGTAGCTTTGGTTACTGGTGCCAGCAAGGGAATTGGTCGTGCTTCTGCTCTGAGGTTGGCAGAGGCTGGTGCCAATATTGTGCTTTGCGCGACAAGTGTTGATCTACTAGATATGCTGAGTAAGGATATTGACGCTTTGGGTGTTGAATCCCTGGCTGAGAGATGTGATGTGAGCCGGTCGCTTGACTGTGAAGAGCTGGTTGAGAAATCACTTGAGAGATTTGGCAGAATAGACATCCTTATTAATAACGCCGGAATTGGATTTTCCGGTAAAATAGTCGACTCCGAACCCACGGAAATTGAACAGATGGTAAAAGTGAATCTATTGGGTGTGTATTACATGGCCAGGGCCGTATTGCCATCCATGATGGAACGGGAAAATGGTGATATTATAAATATCGGTTCCGTGGCCGCAATAAAGTACTCACCCAATTTCGCCATGTATTCGGCGACAAAATTTGCGGTTAGAGCCTTTTCAGAGGCATTGCGCAGTGAGGTTCAGGGTCATAATATTCGAGTAACCTTGATTAATCCAGGTATGACAAAAACACCTTTCTTTGATTCGTTTACACAGGGTGGTTCTCCTTTACCCCTTGACAAAGGGGAAATTCTGAAACCCGAGGACATTGCACATGCTATCCACTTTGCTTTAAATCGTCCTCAAGGCGTTTCTTTAAACGAACTTACCGTGAGACCCACCTGGCAGGAGAGATAATATTCGGGCATTTAGTGGACACACCGAAAAGCTTAATTCATACATATAAAAGGAGGTGCTATTATGAAAAAGATCTCTTTAGTATGGTTGATTTTAGTCCCCTGTTTCTCGGTCCTCTCTTTTTCTGGAGTACGGAATTTAAGTGCGGATGATGCCGGCAGGATCGAATACAATTTAATCAAACAATGGGAAACCAAAAAAGAACCTCGAGTCCCTGAATCTGTCCTTTATGATGAATCCGAAAATATCCTTTATGTTTCCAATATCAAGGGAAGATCGACGGAAAAAAATGGGCAGGGATTTATATCAAAGGTCTCTCTCGACGGGAGAATATTATACCGGTTATGACATCAATCGAAGGGTGCCCTTTTTTCTGCTCTTGGAGCGGAGGCAAGGATTCGTGCCTCGCCCTTTACAGGGCTATTCAAGGCAAAGGACTACCAAAAGCTCTTTTTACAATGCTGACGGAGGATGGTGAAAGATCTCGGTCCCACGGCTTGCCGCCTGATCTTATCAAGGCCCAGTCCGAGGCATTGGGAATCCCGCTCGTTGTGTGTGAGTCATCCTGGGCCGATTATGAGGACAATTTCCTTGCAGTTATTCGCAGGTTCAAAAAGGAAGGCATTGAGTGCGGGGTTTTTGGCGATATCGATCTGGAGGCCCACCTTGAATGGGTGGAACGCGTATGTTCAACCGAAGCGATTCGACCCTATGAGCCGCTCTGGAAAGAGACGCGACAAGATATCCTGAAGGAATTTCTGGACCTGGGTTTCGAGGCCACGGTAATTGTCACCAAACAGGGTACTTTGGACAACAGCTTTCTGGGCAGGACGCTTGATCTTAAGGTTATTGCCGATATGGTTGAAGCAGGAATTGATGCTTCAGGGGGAGAGGGTGAATATCACACTGTAATTACTGACGGTCCGATATTTTCTTTTCCGATTTACCTTGAAAAAAAGGAGAAAGTTTTCAGGGATGGTTACTGGTTCCTGGATGTTTCACGGGGAACAGGTCCATGATTATTGCGGGCGGTAGCCGCGTGAATACGGGGTGGCCTTCCAAGGCTGGGCCGGGATTTCTGAATAGAATAGAAAAAATTGAAGGCACTAAAAATTATACCTCCAATTTATCTGTTCAGCGCTATAGCAATTATGGTATTATTCCATCTTCTGTTACCAGGGGCGAAAGTCCTTGCGTTGCCCTGGAACCTAGCGGGCGTTATTCCACTGGCGTTTGGTATTATTATCAACCTTTCCGCTGATAAATCCTTCAAGAAAAACGAAACAACGGTCAAACCCCTTGAAAAATCCGATAGATTGATCACAACAGGGGCGTTCAAAATTTCAAGACATCCCA
>JAIOSR010000417.1 GCA_021107495.1 Desulfobacterales bacterium
CGACAGCCCTCGACATTTCCGTCACGGAAAAACAGGTCTTTAACATGATCCGGGGTTATTCGAGAACAGGCCGGAATATTCGCCTGAGGATGTGTGTTACACCGGGGCTGATTTCCGAATGGAAGTGACTTAATAGCTCAATGAGTAGCGGCATTAGTCCATAATGGAGGCCGGTCATTATTCAAGTGGGGGAGTCAGGCGAAAAAGTACGGAGAAAATAAAATGATAAAAGCTGCGCGTAGGACCGGGTTGGTCTTTTTCCCGGCATTTGACTGGGCCATCAGTCCCACTCATCCTGAGCGGGAGGAACGTCTTCTCTATACCCAGGACCAGGTTATGGAAGAAGGGCTTCTGGATGTTGAGGGCATCGTGGAATACCGGGTACGTCCCGCGACCCATGAGGATATTCAACGGGTACACTTCTGCGTGCCCGACGAAGCCGCGGTCACCACCGAGAGCCATCTGATCTCCGCGGGCGGGTGCCTGGTGGCCGCCGATGCCGTGCTTAATAAGGAGGTGGAGAGCGCCTTTGCCTTAGTGCGGCCGCCGGGCCACCATGCCAAGACCGTGGTTCACGGCAACCGGGGATTCTGCAATATAAACATAGAAGCCATCATGATCGAATATATTCGAGATAAATACGGAATAAAGAGAGTCGCAATTGTCGATACGGACTGCCACCACGGCGATGGAACACAGGACATCTACTGGCATGACCCGGACACCCTGTTTATATCCATACACCAGGACGGGCGAACACTCTATCCGGGGTCCGGATTTCCCAATGAAGCGGGGGGCCCAAATGCGCAGGGCGCAACCGTAAACATTCCCCTCCCCCCTGACACAGGTGAAAAGGGATTCCTTTATGTCCTGGATGAGCTTGTAATGCCGCTGTTGGAAAAATTTGAACCGGAACTGGTTATCAACTCTGCGGGTCAGGACAACCACTTTAACGATCCAATAACCAATATGAACTTTTCCGCCAAAGGATATGCAACGCTTAATGCCCGGCTGAGACCGGACATTGCGGTTTTAGAGGGGGGCTATGCAGTGGAGAATGCCCTTCCATATGTCAATGTGGGCATCATAATGGCCATGGCCGGAATGGACACCTCCTGTGTAAAGGAGCCAAATTACGACAGGGACTATCGACCTCAGCCTGCTGATATCACCGGGTATATCGAACAATTGGTGAAAGAATTAAGGGGATCCTTTTTGAAGGACGGGCTCAAAAAGACTGAATATAAGGAAGGGGAGATCATCGAGCGGACACGTGACATCTATTATGATACGGACGGCATTCAGGAAAACCAGCATGAAAAGGTGCGCTACTGCCGGGATTGTGCGGGTGCCCTCGCCATAGAATCAAAGGCCTCTACCGGACAGCATATTTTCGCCGTCAACATCCCCAGGGAAGCCTGCACCACCTGCCGGGAGATCGGACGCTCATGGTTTGAAGAGGCATCCCGAGGATCCTTTGATCATACATATCTTCAGGATCGCGTTCAGGGTGTTTACGAGGTTACATAATTCCCGAAAGCCCTGTTCCGATTATCCGGGAGTTTACGGACGCAACTTTTGATAACCGACGGATCGGGGCATTCCTGCCTTTTTCGTAATAAACGAAGAGCTGAAAGTATTTTTGTTTAGAGGCCTTGGGATGAATAATATCAGAATTGAAGAACTGAAGAAGACGTGTCCGGAAAAATTTGTTTCGGAAGATAAAATATTTGGCCATATTCACAGAGGTGACAGGATTTTTATAGGGACGGCCTGTGGTGAACCCCAGTATCTCGTTAGCTCCTTCATTGATTACGTACAATCTCACCCAAAGGCCTTTTCCGATGCCGAGTTGTTTCAAGTATGGGTCCTCGGTGTTGCGCCCTACACGAATGAAAAATTGAAGTATAATTTCAGGCATAACTCCTTTTTCATCGGAGACAATACGAGGGATGCAATCAACAAAGGGCTCGCAGATTATACCCCCATATTTTTGTCACAGGCCCCTGACCTCTTCTATCGCAGACAGATCCCTATTGATGTCGCCATGATACAAACTTCACTACCGGATAATAATAACCATGTGAGTTTAGGTATAAGTGTTGATATTACAAAAGCGGCAGTAGAGAATGCCTCCCTGGTGATAGGTCAGATCAACTCCAATATGCCTTATGTACATGGGGATTCCCTTGTACCCTTAGATAACCTGGACCTTATTCTTCTACATGATGAACCTTTATTAGAGTATGAAACCCCCGGGCCGGACGAAATTTCTCAACGCATCGGGAAACATGTGGCAAGCGTCATTCAGGACGGGGACACAATTCAAGTCGGATATGGAAGCATCCCGAATGCAATTTTGGCCAATCTCAGTGGAAAAAAACATCTTGGCGTGCATACGGAGTTATTGACTGATGGCGTTATTGATCTCATGAGGAAGGGTGTTATTGATAACACGAAAAAGAGTACTGATTGTGGGAAAACCATTGCCAGTTTCTGTATGGGAAAAAAGAAGACCTATGACTATATTCATGAAAACTCAAACATAGAGTTAAGGACCATCAGCTATACCAATAGCCCGTTGGTCATTGCCCAACATGATAATATGGTTGCCGTAAACAGTGCCCTTGAGCTTGACCTGACAGGCCAGGCCTCTGCAGAGTCAATAGGAAAGCTGTTTTACAGTGGAATCGGGGGACAGGCAGACTTCATGAGGGGTGCAATTTTGTCGCGTAACGGCAGGAGTATCCTTGCCATGAAGTCAACCGCAGGGAACGGCAAAGTGTCAAGAATAGTGCCGTTTCTCAAGGAGGGTGCGGGCGTTACCTTAAACAGGGGCGATATCCACTATGTTACAACAGAGCACGGAATCGCATATCTTCACGGGAAAAATATCCGCGAACGTGCCATGGAACTCATATCCATAGCAGACCCGAAATTCAGATCGTGGCTTATGGAAGAGGCAAAGGCCCTGAATCTTATATACAAAGATCAGGCATTCATCCCCGGAAAGAGAGGAGAATATCCCGAGAACCTGGAAACATACAGGACCACAAATACCGGACTCGAAATTTTTCTAAGACCGGTGAAAATAAGCGACGAGACGTTATTAAAAGAATTTGTACACGCCCTTTCCGATAAGAGCATATATCGCAGATTTTTTTCCCAGCGAACCGATATGCCGCATGAATTTTTGCAGCGGTTCGTCGTTATTGACTATACGGAAGACATGGCAATCCTTGCCGTGTTAAGGCATGGGAAAAAGGAAGAACTTGTCGGCGTGGGGCGATATTTTCTGGACAAAGGCGGAAGGAACGCAGAGTTAGCATTTGTGGTCAGGGATGATTATCAGAACAAGGGGATAGCAGGGGAACTGATGAGATATCTTACCTATCTCGGCAAAAAACAGGGCCTTCTTGGTTTCACTGCAGAGGTACTCGTGGAGAACAAAGAAATGCTTCACCTTTTTAAAATGTTTGAAAAAATGGGGTTTAGGGTTGAAAAGAGGATCGAACAGGGCACGGTCTATTTGAATATAGCATTTGAAAAGGAATAGGCAGGGAAAGCCTTTCTGCCTTATAAAGAGACAAGAAACGATATATCAATTGGCCACACATATCTCAAGGATCGCGTTCAGATTCCATCCCTGGAAAAAAGGGCGGCCCTGCTGAAGCGGACAAGGGGTTCTTCACAAAGCCTCAATCCCGCGTTTTCCGCCCCATTCGTGAGTTCCTTGAAATGCTTCGCAGAAACGTGAAATCTCGGCTCCACTACCAGCAGCATCCCTTGGTTCGCGAGAGTGGAACGGATCTGTTCAAAAAAGAGATTCGGGTTCAGGACCTCATGGACCATCCAGAAGGCCAGCGCGAAATCGACGTTTTTATGGTTCCCGATTCCATCAGGTATGCACTGGTATGTCCGAATGCGATGATGAACACCCGCCTTTTCGGCCCGCCTTTGTACCACCTCAAGCATCTCCTCCTGAAGGTCCACGGAGATCACCAGACCGTCATCTCCCACAAGCCCGGCCATGCCGAGAGAGAAATGGCCCATTCCGCATCCCACGTCCATGACGGTCATGCCCGGCCTGACATAGGGGGAGAGCTTTTCCGGGCTGTGAATCAGTCGTCGTAATCGGTTGTCAAATGTGTAGGCGAGCCACCAGGGACAGAGATGAGCCATTTTTGAAAACTCCTTCGGGTTTTAAATTTAAGGTTCTTCTCCCAATTGGTTGGGAGAAAGGGGCCAAGGATTCTAGGGTTCAGGGATTCAAGTGTTTGTTTTTTAATCGTTTTATC
>JAIOSR010000390.1 GCA_021107495.1 Desulfobacterales bacterium
AAACAAAAGCAGGCCTCCCAGGCAGAATGAGGAGATGGTCCTTTCGCTGATGGGAAAATCCTCCTTGTGCCCGGGTAATTCTCTCAGCCATGCGGCCACATCCGGGCTGGAAAGCAGTCTTTCAAATACGGGATTCCCTGTTGTTACCTCAAATGGAAACGGGTAATTTTCAGTTTCCGGAACGCTCACGGTTATTTCCGCATCTGTTGACGGGTGCGGGAAAAGAAAATCCCGAAAATATTGTGTGCAAAGATTAATTGCCTTTTCCGCCCGGCCTGAAAAAGAGATTGTGATGTTAATTCCCGCAAGGGTCAATGTTAATTCCATGGGCCTTCTCAACTATTAGATGTACCTGGATGGAGGGAAAAGCCCTGACTCAAAGGACTCTTGACACAAAAAATATGGCGCATAGAGGTCACCTGTAAGCGCATAGGCATTGGCTCGGCAGGCTCCAAGACATTGAAACTTGAAAATACAGTGTTCGCAGACCCCTTTGAGCTTGCCCGGGAGGGATCTACGCAGATCCTTGAGAATTGAACTATTCTGCCAGATTTCAGAGATGGAATCACGTCTGATATTACCCATCCGAAGATCATGAACCGTCTGCCCTATTCCACAGATGGAAATGTCCCCGTTACCCAGGACCCCCAAGATATTCATGATCGGACATTGTTTAATTCCTTTTTGTTTGATTTCCTCAATGGAAAGAAAGGCTACGGGAAGATCAAAAATAATAGACAGGCCTTTCTTCGGGGGCCATCGTTTTTGCACCATGTAGTATAATTGTAGAAGCTCTTCCAGTTTCAAATTATGCTTATGCTCAAATACCTCCTTCCCTCTTCCACATGGGATCAACGGGTTTATCTTTAGGGAACCGGCCCCTAATTTTTCGCTCAACTTGATAACACCCGGGATTTCCTGCCTGTTTCTCCCCTGTAGTGTCATAATGATCTGAAAATTCAAGTCATGCCTGGATAGGAGCTCCAGACCTTTCAATGTGCGGCGGAAGCTTCCTTTTACCCCTCTGATTTGATCGTGAACCTTTTCCGTGGCAGCATCCAGACTGATGGATAACTGGTCCAGATTGCATGATTTAAGGTGCTCGACCATGTCTCTGTTAATCAGGGTACCATTGGTTTCGATAAGAACGTCTATCTGTTCTTCGGCCAGAAATGCCAGTAGTCCGACAATGTGCCGATATAAAAA
This sequence comes from Desulfobacterales bacterium, assembly GCA_021107495.1. Classification (GTDB taxonomy): domain Bacteria; phylum Desulfobacterota; class DSM-4660; order Desulfatiglandales; family Desulfatiglandaceae; genus JAIOSR01. Next base: position 1,207 of record JAIOSR010000390.1, read on the forward strand.
GGGTTCACCGCCCGTGAGCTTTACACTTTGCAATCCTAACGATCCGGCTTCGGATATTGCCTTCTTAAGGGAGTCAAGAGGAAGGCCGTTTTGTTTTTGCTCGGAAAACTTGGGTGAGATCCAGCAATGGGAACAACAGAGGTTGCAATGGTCGGTAAGGTAGAGGTAAAGGCTGGTCAATGAAAATTGTGGCTCTTTGTCTTGCATTATATCGGCAAATAAAAAAAGGCTTATCTATTATTCCCTATGCAGAGGAAATAGAAAGCCGTTTTCTTCAAGTTCCTTTATGAAGGGTTCCAGGTCTTTTTCTATTCGGCGGCGATTTTCATCAGGGAATTGCCCAAGCATATAATTAACAGCCTGGTTTAAATCCTGTTGGTCGTTTAGCGACAAAAAGGTCTCTTTGCCGGATCTGTTCATGTATTTAAGGTTGCCAGTAGCTGGATCGAATAAGAACGCCCCGTCCCCCTCTTCTTTGTAAACAATATCTTTATTCTTTTTGAATTTTTGTGTTAAATCCATGGGTCTAAAGAATGGCCCCGATCTTTTTTAAACGACTAAGGAAGAAAAGGGTATCGGTCCATGCCCGACCCTTGGAAACCGGATATCTATCATGAATCATTTTGGAGATCTCTTTCGGTCTCTTCTTTCCATCGCATGCCTCCCAAATCATTTTTCCCACAGTGTTTATTCTGCCTACCGGTTCCTCTTCTCCCCCCTTTAACCTGCAAAGGGTATTTGTATCGTCGAAGTTGTGACACCTCAGGGAGGGGTTCCTTTCAGGTCTCGATGCTATCAGTGTCTCCAGTTCCATCTGACCTAAAATATTTTGGATTCCGGGCTTTGCGGCCTGCAGCCGTCCGGGGTTTAAGAGCATAATACCGGGAAGTAATCCTAAAAAAGTACCTATAAACCCTCTCCTGGACGAAACCATATTTATCCTTTTATCCATAATTTCCTCCTTTCGATTACACCCCATAAAGCCTTTAATATAGATAACAAGATACCAAAAAAAGGATACAGTAACAACTCTTAAATCATTATCATAAAAACTGGTTTTTTATCCTTTCATTCTCCCCGCATATTCTATGACAGAAACAATAATGGCAATAAGTAATGCCTGACACACAAGAATGATCGCATCAATCATCCTTGCATTTCTTAAGGCAATACTGCTGAGACCAAGCGTGCCGCTTAAAAGGAATATGGTCAGCACCGCCTTTCTTTTATCGCCTAATAGGGCATAAAGCCGGTGATGAAGATGATCGGTGCCCACGTAATCGATCCATTCCTTGACGGTTTTGACCTTTCCCGTGATCACCCTTTCCACAGTTATGTAAGTCATGTCAAAAATCAGGATCCAGAAGATCAGGATCGGTGTGGCAAAAGAGACTATCGGTCTGTTGTCTGCCCAATACCCCTTGATGGCCAGGCCGGCTAAAATAAAACCAAGGAATGTGCTGCCGGCATCTCCTAAGAATATGGTTGCCGGTTTTTTCGGTCTGAAATTAAAAGGGAGAAAGCCAAGGCAGCTCCCCACAATGGCAATGGCAATCCATCCCATAAAGGGCTGATTCGTCTGAAACGAGACTATCCCGATAAACAGGGCTATGATGGCGCTCAACCCGGTGGCCAGGCCGTCCATTCCGTCGAAAAAATTCATGGCATTTGTGATTCCCACGATCCAGACGACGGTTAAAACAGAATTGGCAATGTATCCCCACGTAGTCTTTATAGGAAACAGGTCTAAAATAATCCCGCTATAAATAAGCATCAATACTACACAAATCTGGATGAGGAGTTTCAACTTTGCTGACATTCCCTTCCAGTCATCCACCAGTCCCACCATACCCACTACCAGGCCTCCCAGCAACAGGACGATCATCTCGGTCTCCAGTATCATGTTGGCCGTCAATGACGCACATAAGGAGGTCATTACTGCCGCACCTCCCAGAAGAGGAGTGCTGTCGGCGTGAATTTTTCTTTCATTGGGTATGTCAAGGATATTAAATCTTCGGGCTATACTGCCGAAAACGGGCGTCAAAACCAAGGAAAGGGAAAAGGAAAAAAGAAAAATATAGATCCATCTGAGGCCAACGCCCATAAAATAGGCCCGGAACCAGGGGACATTGAGCAAAAGGAAAAACACAATAGCCGGGATGGTCAAAAACCTCAGAATGGGTGTTCTCTTTTTACTCAACATGACGGCTTAACCTGTTTCATTTATGATATCGTCTTGATCGCATCCATTATTCTGTCGGCATCTATTTCCGTAAGAGAGGGATATATGGGAATGGACACTCCGTTCGACCATACCTGATCTGTAACCGCATAACCTGGGAGGTTGAGATATCTGTGTAATGGTTTGAATATGGGCCTTCTGCACACGATTCCTTTCTCCTGCATCTTACCCATGAACCTTGTTGGATCATCAACAGTTATCACATAGCGGTAATATATGTGTTCCCTTCCCTCCGGGACGGATGGGATTCGAGAAACTACATGCTCCAATCCGTCATTATAAAGCCCGGCAATTTTGCGCCTTTTTTCTATGAATGAAGGGAGCTTTTTCAACTGGCTTTTCCCTAACGCAGCCTGAATATCCGTCAGCTTGTAATTGTACCTGATGGTATAGGTCTCCTTTTCATCATAGTCTCGAAGATCTCTTGCACGTGCAATCAAATCAGGGTCATCAGAAAGGATAAGGCCCCCTTCCCCGGCACAGAGCATCTTTGTGGCATAAAGGGAAAAGATGGATATCCTGCCAAGACTCCCTGTATATTGACCCCTGAATCTGGCCCCGGCCGATTGCGCACAATCCTCTATTACGGGTACACCAAGGGACAGGATTTCATCTATATCAGCAGGCAGGCCGAACATGTGGGGTACTACAATGGCACCGGTTTTTTTACTAATGGCCTTTTCGATCTGCCCGGCACTGATGTTGTAGGTGTAAGGATCGATGTCTACCAGGACAGGCGTGGCCCTGACATAATGGACTGCGTTCAGGAGCGCAGTGCAGACATAGGAAGGGATTATGACCTCTGAGCCATGGCCTATCCCGAGACAGATTAGTGCCAGATGGAGGGCAGCAGTACCCGAACTCACGGCCACGGCGTGACGGACCCCGATAAAAGACGCAAGTTCTTCTTCAAGGGATGAGGCGGCTTTTCCCTGTACCAGCAGGCCGGAGCTCAATACATCGGTTACCCCGTCAATATCTTCTTCGTCCAGAACTATTTTTGAGTGTGTAATCATTTCTAATCAATATTAATGAAAAGTCTCTCTGACACAAATCCCTCGGCCAGGGCGACCCTGCCCTGGACTCCCCTGAAGCTGGCGGAAGACCTGGCAATATCAATAATGGAAAGATCTTCTAT
>JAIOSR010000297.1 GCA_021107495.1 Desulfobacterales bacterium
AGCCACCTGTCTTTTACCTCGGGATTGAGGACGTACGAAGGCCATTCTCCCTGGAGCGCCTTCAGGGCCTGCTTAACGGGTTTGAGGAAGAGCTCCTTTTCCGCCACTTCGGAGTAATAGGCACTGTGCCCGGTGAGGAATACATTGGTCATTTCCCTGAGCGGGTTGTCTTTTTCTATTGGCTCATCCTCAGTGACGTCAAGGCCGGCACCTGCGATCCAACCCTCGCGTAAGGCCTGGATGAGGGCTGCCTGTTTAACGCACTCCCCCCTGGCGGTGTTGATAAAGAAGGCCGTCGGTTTCATTTTCCTGAATTCTTCGGAACCCATCATCTGGTACGTTTCTTCGGTTCTGGGCGTGTGAAGGCTGATAAAATCGGATTCCCTGAGAAGTGTGTCCAGGTCCACCGGAATCGCCCCCCGGCTTTCAATGACGCCCTCGGGGACATAAGGGTCATAGGCGATGACCCGCATTCCCAACCCCTTGGCCTTAAGAGCCGTCGTGGAACCGATTTTGCCCAGACCTATGATACCAACGGTCTGGTTTCGCATCCGGAATCTGGGGGCTACAACCTCCAGCAGGGCCTTTCTGTCGGTCGGGAAACTGACTTGGCCTTCTCGCACCGCTTTGTCCACCTGGCTGAGCCTGTTTCCCAGCGCGAGCATGAAGGTGATGGCGATCCCTGAGACCTCATCGAGACAGTAGTCGGGGACATTGGTCACTACAATGCACTGTTCGGTCGCGGCCTCAAGGTCGACCTTTTCAAAACCAATGGCAATTCCTGCGATAATCCGGCATTTTTTCAAGGCCTCCAAGACTCGCCGGTTCAGGGGATGGAAGGATGGCACAGCAATGAGGGCGTCAGCGTCCCCGGCGTTCTCAATGAGTTCATCCTCCAAAAGCCAGAAGCCTTTGTGAAAAGCGACATCCAGGGGGGCCAGCACTTCTTCCCATAGGTTCAGATCGGGCATTTCCCATGCGTGAACAACCTTTAAAGTCATAATAACCTCCTTTTGACGTTCGTATTATCTGGAAAGGTTTTCCTTCTGTTCCCTTGCCGTCCTTATTTCTGAAGATAGAATGTTTTGTAGGCCGGTTCCAGGTGCTTTTCCATTTCCGGCAGTGATGGTCAGGACGTTGATGACGGCGAGGGCCCGAATTCCTTCCCTCAAGGCCGTGCGGCTCACGCCGAGGATCTTGCACAGCTCGGGTTCGGGTGGAAGCCGGTCTCCAGGCTTGAAGTCACCTTTTTTTCAGACTTAAGAGTTCCTGGTACACTGCCTCTGACAGATTTTTTCCTTGAGAACTTCCACATTAGCCCTAAAAAACATAATATGTTATGATTGTATGATGGTATGACGTAATTCATCAATTTGGGAAGTGTCAAGAAAAAACTTCGAGAGCTCACTGTAGAACCCTGGAATATTTTATTAAGAATTAAGAGTCTTTTGGTAGAAACGAAGGGTGTGTCTTAAGGCATCAGAAGGGGTGTTGACTAAAGGCAAGAGGCGTATGCGGCTCCATTCTAATTTCTTATAAAAAAGCTTATATTCAGTCCGTAGGTTTGGCCAAGAGCCAAAAAAGCGATTTTATCATAAGGCATTTTAATAACGATACTTTAATCCTTTAAAAAATTGGAAAGGATGATATTCAGCGATAAATCAGTATTTGCCGCCGTGATCTTTTTTCACTCGATCCCTGTCAATTTCACCTTCCTCGGTTTTTGGAAGGGCATCCACGAATGCCACATATTGCGGTTTTTTGTACCGTGCGATTTTAGTGGCCACGAATTCGGCCAATTCCTGCGGGTCCGGAGCTTCGCCCGATTTCAAAACGCATACGGCCTTGATCGCCTCGCCCCATTTTTTATCGGGCACACCTATGACACTTACTTCGGCGATCTTTTCGTGTTCGAGAATCGCTTTTTCCACCTCTACCGGGTAAACGTTTTCCCCCCCCGGTTTTATGAGCTCTTTTTCCGCCTTCCGCCTCAAAAACCAGAGATAACCTTCCTCGTCAAAACGCCCCATATCCCCGGTGTGGTGCCAGCCGTTTCTGAATGTGTAGGCTGTATCTTGATCCAGACCCCAGTAGCCTAAAAAGACCACGGGGGATTTTACGCAGATCTCGCCCGGTGCGCCCACGGGAACCTCGTTGTCATAATCATCAAACAGGGCGACGTTTGCCAGGGGAGAGGGTTTTCCGGTGCTGCCCGGTTTTTCCTCCATAAGCCCACCGGAAACGGGAAATGCCTCGGTTTGACCGTACCCGGTCGAAAATCTTGCATTAGGCACAATTCCTTTTAAACGTAAGATATTGTCCGGACTATCCAGCCCGCCCACATTCCGAATACTTGAAAGGTCGAACATGCCCCCGGATTCGTCATATTTGTCCATAAGCATCTGCAGGATGGGCGGGAAATAGACCAGGCTCGTGCCTTTTTCCTTTTCTATGAGCCTGAGGGTCATTTCAGGGTCAAAGCGGTCGATCAGGACATTCTTGCCGCCCGCGTGCATCACGGCCATTGCCATTGAAAGTGCCGCAACATGAAATAAAGGAAGGATGCAGATAAAAGAGTCTTCGGGTGAGAGACCGTTACCAAGCATCATCTGCAGGTTACAATGGACGATATTGGACTGGCTCAAAAGGGCGCCCCGTGGTTTGCCCTCAACAGCGGCGGTATGTATAATCACGAATCCTGAATCCGCCGGGAGATCGATCTCCTCAAGAGCGGCATCATCGGAATAGAGCTCGTCAAAGGGGTGGAATCCTTCAGGAACTTCTCCTCCGCCAATGGTGTAGCATTCTTCAATGGATTTGATGTTTCCGGCCGCCTCTTGCAACATTGTGCGGTAGTCTGGGCCGGCAAAGGCGAATTTCGGGGTACAGTCATTGAGGACAAACTCCATCTCATCCTTCTGAAAGCGCCAGTTAACAGGGAGCAGAATTGCCCCGGTCTTTGCAGCCGCGCCGTAAAGGATCATAAATTCATCGCAGTTGTGGGCCACGACGCCAAGCCTGTCCCCTTTTTGAATGCCGGCCTTGACAAGACCTGCGGCCAGCCTGTCGCATTTTTCTTTAAATTG
>JAIOSR010000253.1 GCA_021107495.1 Desulfobacterales bacterium
AGTGAACTAAAATGATCTAAAGTTGTTGATATCACTTTAGGCATTTCAAACCTCAGGCAACTTCTTTTGATAAAAGATAAGAATTATGGCCACCCAGAAGGTACCCACCGTGATGGCCGAATCGGCCACGTTAAAGGAGGGCCAGTGATACTGACCTAAGTGGAAATCAAGGAAATCGATCACCTCTCGAAACCTGAGTCGATCAATCAGGTTACCCACTGCCCCTCCCAAAATGAAAGACAGGCCGAATGCGATCCGGGCATCTTCATTTTTGAGCTTGAAAAACCATACCAACAGCAAAACAATCGCCACCACGGTCGCGACCGTAAGCAGATAGAAACCGGCGTCAAAATCGGGTCGGTTCATCAGTCCAAAGGCCATGCCTCGGTTGCGCACATGCACCAGATTAAAAAAACCGGTAACCGTCACCGATTCATGCACACCCAGGAAGAGTATAATTGACCACTTTGATATCTGGTCCAGGAAAATTATGACCAGTGCGGGCCAGATCATCCAGTGGTGATGCCTTTTCAAGCTCCGACAACCTCCATTTCGGCTAAGGACTTAAGACATCTTTTACAGATACCGGGGTGGTTGCCGTCATCTTGCACTGTTGGATCATGAACCCAGCAGCGCTCGCATTTGGCATCCGGCGAAGGGGCAACCTTTACTTTGAGACCGGGCACTGTTTCACTTTCAATGGTATCTTCAACACTTTCAATTTCAGCCAGTTCCACCGAGGACACAATAAAAACAGATCGAAGCTGGTCCCTGTAAAGAGTCAGCTTCTCCATAAGCCCGGCCGAGAGCCCGAGTGTGACTGATGCGTCCAGGGAGTGCCCGATTGTCTTCTCCTTTCTGGCAAGTTCCAGGGACTTTGTTACCTCTTTCCGCACCGCAAGTATGTCCTCCCACCTGCCGGCCAGATCGGAGTTTTTGTACGAATCATTAACAGGCACAAAAAGATCCGCGTGCACGCTTACGGGCTTGTCATTTCCTTTCATGTATTGCCAGATCTCATCCGCAGTAAATGACAGGATGGGCGCCATCAGCCTGACCAAGACCTCTAAAATTTCATTCATGGCCGTCTGTGCGGACCGCCTGACCGCGGATTTTTTCGGGGATGTATAAAGACGGTCTTTGATCACATCCAAATAAAAAGAGGAAAGATCTAATACACAGAAATTGTGGAGACTGTGATAAATAAGGTGAAAATCAAAATCCTTATAAAAACCCAAAACGCGCTCGTTAAGATCCCGGAGCCGGTGCAGGGCCAAACAATCCAATTCCTCCATTTGTTCATAAGGGACCCGGTCCGTTTCAGGATCAAAATCGCTTAAATTGCCCAGGAGATACCGGCAGGTGTTGCGAATACGACGGTATGCCTCTGTAAGCCGCTGCATAATCTCCTGCGAAAGACGAATATTGTCCCGGTAATCTTCTCCGGCCACCCATAGCCTGAGGGTTTCGGCCCCGTATTTCTTGATAAGATTCTCAGGGAAAATAACGTTCCCCGCGGACTTATGCATTGCCTTGCCCGATCCGTCAACAACAAAACCGTGGGTCAGGACACCCCTGTAAGGGGCTTCCCCGCGGGTCCCCACCGAACAGAGAAGGGAACTGTGAAACCATCCCCTGTGTTGATCGCTACCCTCAAGGTAAAGGTCTGCCGGGCTGTCCAAATATTCTCTTTTCTCCATGACCGCCGCGTAACTGACACCCGAGTCAAACCACACATCAAGGATATCGGTCTCTTTCCTGAACCGATCTCCCCCGCATTCCGGACAGCTCGTGCCCGGAGGCAACAGCTTCTCTTCGGCCTCGGTAAACCAGACATCCACTCCGTGCTCTTCAACCATGGCGCTCACATGATCAATAATCTCCTGGTTGATAACCAGGTGATTACAATTCTCGCAAAAAAACACGGTAATGGGCACCCCCCATGATCTCTGGCGTGATATACACCAGTCAGGACGGCTTGCAATCATATTGTAGATTCGGTCCTGGCCCCACGAAGGCATCCATTTACCCCTGTTAATGGCATCCAGGGCCTTCTTTCTGAGATCGTTTTTTTTCATGGAGATAAACCACTGTTCAGTGGAGCGGAAGATCACAGGCTTCTTACAGCGCCAGCAGTGCGGGTATTCGTGGGTTATATCCTCCACCTTTAGAAGCGCACCCACCTCCTCAAGCTTTTCATTAACGGCCCGGTTTGCCTCAAAGACCTGCTGGCCTGCAAAATATTCCACATCCTCTGTAAACCTGCCGGAATCATCTACCGGTGAATAGACATCCAGGTTGTACTTCAGTCCTGTTTCATAGTCTTCCCGGCCGTGGCCCGGGGCCGTGTGTACGCAGCCGGTGCCCGCTTCCAATGTCACGTAGGGCGCCAACACGATCACTGAAGGCCTGTCATACAGGGGGTGTTTTGCCTCAAGGTTCTCCAGTTCTTTAGCCTTTAAATCCTGGATGACTTCATAGGACTTGATGCCAAAAGTCTCCATGCACATATCCAGCAAACCCTCGGCTAAAATCAGGACACCCTGCTTTTCGGTTTCCACGGCCACATATACCAGATCAGGATGAAGGGCAATGGCCAGGTTGGCAGGCATGGTCCATGGGGTTGTGGTCCAGATCACAACGGAGATTTGTTTTCCTTTCAAGGCGGGATAGGATTCGCCCAGGTCCGAGACCATTGGAAACTTCACGAATATGGACGGTGATGTATGCTCTTCATACTCAACCTCTGCCTCGGCAAGGGCCGTCTTGCATGATATGCACCAGTAGATGGGCTTTTTGCTCCTGAAAAGACCGCCGTTTAACGCAAATTTGCCGAACTCCCGGACAATAGTAGCTTCGTAAGGGTAATTCATGGTCAAATAGGGCCTGTCCCATTCCCCAAAGACCCCAAGGCGTTTAAATTCGTTACGCTGGATGTCGATGTATTTTTCCGCATACCGGCGGCAGTGCTGCCTTACTTCCACCTGGGACATTTCAATCTTCCGGGATCCAAGTTCCTGGTCCACTCTATGCTCGATGGGAAGCCCGTGGCAATCCCAGCCCGGAACATATGGAGTGTCAAAACCTGCCATTTGCTTTGACTTAATGATAATATCCTTTAATATCTTATTGAAGGCCGTACCCATATGTATTTTCCCGTTTGCATACGGGGGCCCGTCATGCAGCATATAGCGTTTCCGGCCCTCGGAAGACCGGCGGATGAG
>JAIOSR010000276.1 GCA_021107495.1 Desulfobacterales bacterium
AACCAAACATAATCTCCAGGAGAGATAAACTTTCTTGTTACGAGTCCATCAATTTTATGAACTGAAAGGATCAGGCTGCCGAAAATCGGGGAAGAATGACGACTTTCGGGGCCGGGGCCATGGACCCTTCTCAGGGAACTGGACAAAAAGATGCTCAAACCCAAGCCCAATTGCATGGGAATAGACCCGGTCAAACTCCTCTTCCGAGACAAACCGGTTCAAATCCTCATCTTTCTGGTAAACCGCGGGATGGTACTGGGACATGAGGCTCAACGGCAATCCTTTGCCAAACTCCACAAAAAGACTTGTCAGGGCGTTTATTGAATTTTCCACTTTTCCGGGCAATATCAGGTGCCTGACCAGGACACCCCTTTTGGCCGTGCACGAGCCGCTATGACCGGCGTCAAGAAAGCCTTTTTGCATTATCATTTCCGCGATCGCCGCAAGTGCCACCCCCGGATAATCCTCGCATTTTGAAAGCCTTCCTGCCAGAGATGAGTCCGAATATTTGAAGTCGGGGAGGTAAATACTGGCGTAATCCGCTGCGGCCTTTAACGTTTCTACGGACTGGTAACCGGACAGGTTGTAGACCATGGGAAGATCAAGGCCCTTTTCTCTCAAGAGGGTGACAAGATCAAAGACATGGGGGAAAAAATGGTCCGGGGTCACGAAATTGATATTGTGAACGCGATCCTTCAATATCATCTGTTCCACTTTTTCAAACAGTTTTTCCAAACTCATTATCATACCCAGGCCATGATGGGAAATCTGATGATTCTGGCAATATGAACACTTAAGAGAACATCCTGAAAAAAAGACCCCTCCGGAACCCTTGCTGCCGGTAATTGGAGGCTCTTCACCAAAATGCGGCCCCACATAGGCCACCCTTAGCTGGCATGTTTCTCCGCAAAACCCTGACAGATCTGTTTTACTGCTAACGAGCCTGTTTACGCCGCAGTTACGCGGACAGAGACGGCAGTTTTTATAGGGATCGAGTAAATTCATGGATCAAACTTGACAACCTCGCAAAAAATCCATCAACAGGTCCCGCCATTGGGGACGTTAAGAAGCAAAGCACCGCGTCCCTGAAGAGGGTTCATTATGCCTGTTTTCATGAAAATAATTTACCCATAGATTATGCTTGCATAATTTGTTTCAATTTGATATAATTACACTGATATGTCGGTTGTTATAAACATGTTACTCTTTTTTGTAGGAAGAAACCATTGTTGATTAAAGGGGGGAATAAATGATGAATCATTGTAAAAAAAGACCCATTGCATTTATCTTGCTGTGCGTTTTCTTTTTGACCGCTACGCTTAGCCCGGCGCTGGCCCAGGACAGCGAAGCGGATTCAGAGATCACGGCAGCGTCCATGATTGGTGACCTTTTTGTGCTGAGACCTCTTGGTTTTGTAGCCACTATCCTGGGCACCGCTTTATTCATTGTCACGCTTCCTGTTACGGCAGCCGTAGGAGACACTAAAGTCGCGCAGGAAAAACTTGTTACGGAGCCTGGGAAATTCACATTCGAACGTCCTTTGGGCAAGCTGCCATAACAGCCTTTGATACTACGGCAAAGGATATGAACCATAACCGGCGACTTAGGTTGTTTAGGAATGCCGTGGCTTGCCCTCACAGGAATATTTCGTATTCAATCATCAACTTGATTTACCTGGTTTGCCATCCTATTATTTCTGATTTTTTTGTGTTTTGTAATAAAAACGAAGAGCAATGGCGGGGCCATTCATTAATGGCCTCGCTTTTTTTCTTGATGCTCATATTATGGCCCCGGAGGTTCAGGAGCGGGCCTTTTTCCGTAAATTAGAAAATCCGCATTTGACATTTCCGGAAACTGTTCAGAAATAGAGGAATCCAATCATCTATAAAAATACTTCTCATTTACACGCCTTGGGCGCCGCGCCACCCTGTGAGGGAAATCAAGGCGGGCAGAAAACGACCGTGCGATTTGAGAAATGTCAAAAAACACTATCATTTGATGCAGATTTTCGATAAAATCAAGTCTATTGGAATTGTGTGGCATACTCCACAATTTTTTCAAAAAAAATGAAAACGTGAAAATATGCCATGATTAAAGTGAAAACGCCCTGATCACTTTTACCCCAAAAGGGCCACAAGAAAATGTTTTTTAATTTAAACCAAGGGGTGTGTGTCCATGATCAGGAAAAAATTGTGTATGTTAGGTTCCTTTGCAGTGGGGAAGACCAGCCTGGTTCAACGTTTTGTGAGCAGTAGCTTCCCTAGAAAATACCAGACCACTATAGGTGTAATGATCGACAAAAAAACCGTGGAAATAGGAGACCAGGAAGTATATCTTATGCTTTGGGATATATATGGACAGGATGAATTCCGTAGGGTTCAGACATCTTATTTGGCCGATGCGTCAGGCTACTTTTTGGTAGTGGATGGGACACGAAAGGACACCCTGGATACGGCCCTTGCGCTTCGTAAAAGAGTGGATGAGGAAATTGGCGAGGTACCGTTCGTTCTTGTCTTGAACAAAACGGATCTAAAAAATGAGTGGGAGATTAAAAGTCAGGCCATTGATGAGCTGTCGAAGAATGGTTGGGCCGTGGTCGAAACCAGCGCGAAAACCGGCGAGGGCGTGGAAAACGCATTCTTGAGTCTTACCGCCAAAATTTTGCAGGTGTAAACGTAAGGGCAATGGTATATATGTACTTTTAAATCTCTTTTGTACTAATACTCATCCACGTATTATCTGGTGAGGACTGAGGAGTAAAGCGAGGTTGTCAAACTTGGCAGAACAACAAAAAGCAGAAAAAGCCGAACCCAAAAAGCATGGAGTAACCGGTTGGTTAAAACTCAAGTTTTTGGGTGGTGGCAAAAAGGCCGGCCCGGTCGACAACAAGTTTCTCGATGATATCTCGGATGTTGATACTATTGACAGGTATCAAATCATAAAAAAAGTGGGCCAGGGCAGTATGGGAGTAGTTTACTTGGCCAAGGACCCCTATATCAATAGAAATGTGGGCGTCAAGATTTCCAGGCCTTCCGCCGATGTTGTGGGAGAAAAGGCCGACAAATATCGGAAGCAGTTTTTTAACGAATCCCAGTCAGTGGGAAGGCTCATGCATCCCAATATTGTATCGATTTACGATGTTGGCATAATCAAGGATTTTTGTTACATGACAATGGAATATATTGACGGTCCAACACTCAATAAATTCTGCAATAAGGAGTACCTGCTACCCACCAGTAATGTTGTACAGATTATCTTTGTGGCCTGTAAGGCCCTTGATTATGCCCATAAAAAAGGAGTGATCCACAGGGACATCAAACCTTCAAATATTATGATCAATAAGGCAGGATACGTTAAAATAACCGATTTTGGTATCGCGAAAATCAAATCGGATCAGACCGCTTCCCATGGTATTGTGGGGTCCCCCAGTTACATGTCCCCTGAACAGGTGAGAGACCAGCCGGTTGATGACAAAAGCGATATCTTTTCCTTAGGGTGTGTGTTGTATGCGCTCCTTACCGGTGAACTGGCCTTTTCGGGGGAAAATCATTTTTCCATAATGTATAAAATCGCCAGAGAGGATCCGGTTCCCATGCGGGAAATCCGTCCGCAAATCCCTGCAATAATAGAAAAGATTACGAAGAAGGCCCTTGCCAAGGATCCCAATGAGCGATATCAGACCTGCGGGGATTTTGCCTACGATCTGAGAGTTGCCTTAAGGGGCCTGAAAGGGACCATCAAAAGCTCAAAAGTTGAGGATGTGATTGATTACGTACACAGTGCTCCTTTTTTTGAGCATTTCAACAAAAACCAGGTCAGAGAGATCCTGAAGGCAAGCAATGTTATCAAGATTCGCAAAGGCAAGATCGTAGTGGCCGAAGGGGAAATTGACGATTCTTTTTTTATTATCCTCAGCGGAAAGGCTGTGGTCCGTAAAAAAGATAAGGTTATCGCCCGAATCGGCAGGGGAGAATGTTTTGGAGAGATGTCCTATCTTAGCGGTCAGGCCCGTGCAGCAACGGTATTGGCTGAAACTGATTGTAACTTGATGAAAATCAGCGCAACCTTGTTAGACAGGGCTTCAAAATCCATGCAACTACTCTTCCTGAAAACCTTTGCCATGACTTTGATCCAGCGCCTTTCCAGGAGTATTCGGGAAAACGCTTAACCCCTCAGTTCCCTCCTATGCCCGAAAAACCCATATCTCTTTTCTTCAGAAACCGTTAATTCCTTTTTTGATATCCGAATAGAGCCTGTCTAACCTAAGGATGTGCCTGAAAAGCGATAAACATGTAAAACCCATGAAACGGAAAGCCAGGTCAGACCTGGCTTCAATGAATTCGTTAAACGGTTTTTTGGCAATAAAGGCCATCTTGCACGGGGCAAGGGTCACGACAGACGCGGACCGCGATTTGGCATCTATTAGGGCCATTTCACCAAAGATCTCGCCTTCGCCCAGTTCGCCCAAGAGTATCTCCTTGAAATCATGGGACTGGGTAATTACCTTAACCTTTCCCTCAATAATAAAATAGGCCCCGTCCCCCTGATCTCCTTCTGAAAAAACAGACTGGTCCGTATCAAATACTTTTATCTCCTGATAAATACTTGTTGCCTCGTCTTGAGACAACTTGGGGAAGAGGTCCGCTTCTTCACGTTTGATATCAATGGTTATATGGGCAAGGCTTGGGATCCTCTTTTCATCCCCGTCAAAGATGAGATGAAGAGTCCGAATTGCGGTCTTATACTTGTCATTAAGATTTCTTAGCCTCTCAGGGAGGATATTATAAAGCCGGTAGATCAGATCATGGGCATATGGCTGGCCGCTTTTGAACAGGTTTTCCAGGCCTTTGCGTGTTAATACCCCGACCTTTGTTTTTTCACCGGAGGCCTTGATGGTAGCCGATTTATTAATATTGTAAAACAGGCTCATCTCGCCGAATATTTCTCCGGGCCCTAATAAAG
>JAIOSR010000102.1 GCA_021107495.1 Desulfobacterales bacterium
ATGCAAATATACCACCGGCCATCCCGGGGAAAAAAGCGGATAAAGCAAAGGCCATTATTTTAAGCTTCGGGGAATTAATGGCCATTGTCTGGGCTACCTCTTCATCCTCTTTTATGGCCCTTAAACCCGCCCCGAATTTTGACTTACTGATCCATATACTCGATGCTATGGTTAAGATCATGATGAGCAGCATCACCTCGAACAGAATAGAACGGATGAGATGGATGGGCAAATCCATGGACTTTAACCAGAGTCCTTCGGGCCCACCAAGAATATCCAGATTTTTTACACCCAGTTCCACCACAAAGGCAAAACAGAACGTGATGACAGCAAAGTAGGGGCCTTGCAGTCTCAGGCACGGATACCCTATAATAATGGCGATCAAGGCGGCTATACCCCCTGCCGGTAAAGATGACAGAATCGTCCAAAAGGGAGACAAATCCAGGCCTTTCATCATCAGAGCGGTGGCATAAGCGCCGATGCCAAAAAAGGCCACGTGTCCGAATGAAAGGTATCCGGCGTAACCGCCTATCATATTCCATGATGAAGCTAAAATAACATAGAGAAAGACCGTGAAAAGCAGGGAGATAAAATAGACCGGGGGGCCCAACCAGGGGAAAAGGGCAAGGATCGCGAGAATTATCCCCCCCATCAGAATAAATATGGGAGATTTGTTCTCCAATGAACCCATTGTTACACCTCCCCCTTGAAAAGGCCATGCGGTCTAATGATAAGTATGACCATTAATAGTCCGAAAGTCAGGAGATTGACCCATTGATATGGGAGAAATGCCAGGGAAAGACCTGTAATGACCCCAATGATAAGACCCGCAAAAGCGGCACCAAGAACGTTGCCCACCCCCCCCACGATCACAACCAGAAAAAGATAGATCAACCAGAGATTATGGGCATGAGGGTCAAATGAATACAGAAACGCCATCCCCACGCCACCTGCGCCCGCAGAAGCAACAGCAATACCAAAGGTAATCATACTGATGCGTCTGAGATTGATCCCATAGAGCTGGGCTGCATCGGGTTGTTGCCAGGCCGCTCTCACGGCCTTTCCCGTATAGGTCTTTTTGAGAAAGAAATGTATAACCAGGACCCCGATCGCCGACATGAGAAAACCCGCTAACTTCGGATACTGGAAATAGAATGGCCCCAGGATCAGCACCTTGCTTGTGTAGGCAGTGGTCAAGAGCCTTGGATCAGGACTCCAAATTAACAGCATCAAGTTTTCCAGGATGATGGCAATCCCGAATGTCAGAATCATTGAGGTAACAATGACATCTTTGGCCTTGGTGATCGGTACTATCAGGAAACGAAAGATGAGACAGGCCAAAAAGAAAAGAAGTGGAACCGATACGACAAGGGAAAAGATAGGATCCATGCCCAGCCATTTGAGAAGTGTATAGGCCAAAAAGGCGCCTATAAGGCCGAAGGTTGCATGGGAGATGTTAATAACCTTCAGCACTCCCCAGGTAAGGGAAAACCCGACACCCAAAAGGGCGTAAACCGACCCCATCATGATTCCGCTTATTAAGGACTGTATGACAAGGACCGTATTCATAAACAAACATCCATCATTATTACATTTAATCGGAAAATTGCTATCTGCAAAGCCCTGAATGCAATGGACTTGGTAAGATGGAGCTTTGGAGTACTGGTGTATTGACACGTCACCCCAGCACCCCATTACTCCAACAGCTACGAAGACATTAAATTCAAATTACCGCTTTAGATAATGCCTCCGGATTTTTTTTATAAAGTTGGTGTCAACTCACTACTTCCATGCCGGTTTCGGATAAATCGGTTCGGCAGTGCGAACCTCCTTGGGCCAGACGAGTTCCACCTTCCCGTTGATGACCTGAGTGCAGTAATTGACAGGTGCCGGCAAACCCTTTGCATCAAAACTCATTGGCCCGGCAATGGTCTGCACGGTATGAGATTTGAGCCAGTCTCGGATCTTGGTCTGATTCAGGCCCTTCGCCCCTTCCACACCCTGGGAGAGGGTCTGCATCCAGGCATATCCGAATCCGAAATAGAGGGGGTAACCGGACAGGTTGTATGTCTTTTTGACATAGGCATTCAATTTATCATTTCCGGGATATCCGAGCTTATTGTGCAAGACAGTGCCGGAAAAAATGTAGTCTCCGTCTTTGCCCAGTTCCTTGACCCAGGCCGGTATGATCGATCCCACTCCCTGAACAATGGCCTTTGGGTTATAATTCAGGGCCTTTGCCGTGCGGACGGTCATTACGCCGTCAGCAAAGAAACCACTGGAGAAAAGAAGATCACAGTTCATCTGTTTTGCTTTCATGATGAGTGGGGTTGCATCGGGAAGAGGAAGGTTATACTTTTCATTGATAACGATCTTGACACCCAGATCTTTTGACATTCTGTTAATGGAATCCATGAGCGATGTCCCGATCGGATTGTTCATGGTATAGACTGCAGCCCGTTTAGGTCTCTGGTCAACGGGCAAAGACTTGACCCACTGATAAAATCCTTCATACCACCATTCCCCCATAAGCGGCGGACCTCCAAAGGAGTAAGTATAGCCCTGCTGAAAGCTTTTCATATGTCCACCCATGGACACATAAACAAACTTATGTTTTTCTGCTACCGGCATAACCGCACGGGCCGCGGTGCCCGGATATCCTCCGAAAAGGAGATCCACCTTGTCCACGGTAATTGCTTTCTCCGCAAAGGTCACGGCCTTACCGGCGTTGGATTGATCATCATAGATTTTAAAAGTTACCTTTCTCCCAAGGAGACCGCCTTTGGCATTGACCTCCTCGGCCCAGAATTTCATTCCCTTTTCGATCCATTTTGCCGTTTCTGCAAATTTACCGGTTAAGGGCAGGGACCCGCCGATTACAAGAGGTTTGTCAGCCGCCCTGACTGTACTCCGCTGGCCCATGAACAGAACCAGGGAAAGACATAAGGTTAAAAACAGAACTTTTTTCATTTTTTTACCCTCCTTTTTAACTGTTTCGTTTTGATTTTGTTGACCTGCCTAATATCGACACATTAAAAAACTATAGCCCTAAATAGGATTCCTTTATACGGGGATCATCCAAAAGCTCTTTGGCTGGTCCGTTAAGGATAATCTCGCCGTTCTCCATAACATATGCATAATTCGAAATGGTCAGCGTTTGCAGGACCTCCTGGGATATCAACAGCACGGTGATGTCTCGGTTGTTCAACTCCTTAATCGTCTGAAAGATTTCAGCGGCAAAGAGGGGAGAAAGACCCAACGAAGGCTCATCAAGCATTAACAATTTAGGCTTTGCCATAATGGCCCGGGCCACGGCCACCATCTGCTGTTCGCCTCCGGACAGGCTTCCTGCCGTCTGTCGTCGCCGTTCCGCAAGACGTGGAAAAATATCGAAGGCCATCTGACGGCTCTGATCCGCCTCAGCGCGGGCAGCGGGCAAATAGGCGCCCATTTCCAGGTTCTCCTCTACGGTCATTTGGGCAAAGAGTTTCCTTCCCTCCGGGACCTGAATGATGCCTTCACGGCAGATATTATCCGGAGACATGCCCAATATAGGAGTTCCCTGCCACATAATTCGCCCGGCTCCAGCCGGAATCAGGCCGGAGATGCTGTTTAGCAGGGTTGTCTTGCCTGACCCGTTGGAGCCGATGAGCGCCACCAGATCTCCTTCTGCCACCTCTAATGAGACACCCCGAAGGGCCCGCAGTTTTTGGTAAAGCACAATCAGATCATTGACGCTCAACATAAGCCGCCCCCAAATAGGCCTTAATCACTTCCGGATTATTTGCAACGTCTTCCGGATCACCGTCGGCTATCTTGATCCCGTTATGGAGAGCCATAATCCGCGAACATGTGCCCATAATGGCCTTCATGACGTGTTCAATCATAAATACGGTCACATCGTATTCGTCCCTTATCCGAAATGTCAAATTGATAGCGCCTTCAATCTCCTTGTGGTTCAATCCGGCAAAGACCTCATCCAGAAGGATTATCTCGGGCCTACATGCCAAGGCCCGGGCCACCTCCAGCCGCTTTCGATCTTCCAGTGCCAATTCTCCCGGAAGACTTTCGGCCTTATTGGCAAGGCCGGTAAACTCAAGAATCTCTTCTGCCCGTTCCCGGGCCAATTTGGGCGCATTGGTATCTTCCCTTCCGTACAGCACGGCAATGGCAACATTTTGAATAAGGTTTAGATCCATCAGCGGCCTGACAATCTGAAAGGTGCGTCCTATGCCCAAGCGGGCGATTTTATAAGGCGGCAGACCGCTAATGCGTCTTCCCATATAAAAAATCTTTCCGGAATCCGGGCTATATAATCCGGAAATAACATTAAAGAGTGTCGTCTTCCCGGATCCATTCGGCCCGATGAGCCCCACAATCTCCCCCTGGTTCACTTCGAAATTCACTTTGGAGAGGGCAGTCAGACCGCCGAATTTTTTTGTAATATTGGTGCCTTTTAGCATGTTATTTCCCGTAAAGGATGAATCGATTTTTTCAAAGACCTAAAAAATCAATCCTTTCACTTCGCTCAGGTAGTCTCCAGGATGGCCACGGCACGGCACCAGCCCGCACTGCCTCTAGTGAGCTTCACTGGAAAACAAGCCACCTTGAAGCCGAAGGGTGCCGGCAACTTATCCAGGTTGGCCAGTTTCTCCATATGGCAGTATTCTTTTTCAATGCCGGCGAGATGGGCTTCCCATAGGATCCGTCTGTCTTTAGACCGGGCAAAATCCTCCTTGATGGCCCAAAAGGGCCGATCCCAACCCCATGCATCAATGCCCATGACCCGTATCCCTCTTTCCACGAGCCAAAGTGTTGACTCCCGGCCCATGCCGCAGCCTGCTTCAAAATATTCGGCCTTTCCCCACAGTTTATCTGCACCGGTCATAATCAGGACAATATCAAAGGGTTTCAATTTATAACCGATACGATCCAGTTCCGTTTCAAGATCCTCAGCGGTAATCATTGCCCCCCTGGATTTTTTCCGAAAATCAAGGATCACGCCCTCACCATAACACCACTCAAGTGGAATTTGATCAATGGTCTTGGCCGGTTTTCCCTCACTTGTCGGGGAATAGTGCCACGGGGCGTCAAGATGCGTGCCCGAATGAGAGATCAATTCCACCCGGTCATTGGCATAACCAAGACCGTCCCTGAGATCCTCCACCTTGCACCCGAAAAATTCGGCAAGCACCGGCGCCGTTTCCTCATGACTCTGATGAACCACCTTGAGGGAAAGGGCCTCGCTCGGGCTCTCCTCGGTAGGGACACTCAAATCAATAATTTTTCTCTTACCGTTCACGGCGTTACACTCCTTTTCAAGAACCGGACCGTTCCAATGGTATACAATACAACGCTAAGTACCCAGCTTCATCTGATAGCGACCCGCAGCACACACAGACCGGATAAAATCCCCAAGCGTCTCTTTACCTGTATTGTACCGGTCTCATGCTCCTTATTCATCCTCGTCTATAATGGCCACTGGCCGAGTCCATCCCGCGCTGGCCCCCTTGATCTTGACAGGGAAACAGCAAACCGTGAATCCGTAGGGACGGCCGATGGCCGACAAATTTGCCATTTTTTCCATGTGACAATAACCGATCTCGATACCGGCGAAATGGGCCTCCCAGATCACCTTTGGGTCCCCGGTCTTTTTGAACTCTTCGGCCATAAAAGGGAGAGGGCGGTCCCAACTCCAGGCATCAATGCCAACAACCCGTACCCCTCTCTCTGTAAGATAAAGCGTACTTGCACGATCCATTCCCGCGCCTTTGACCAGATATTCCGGGGTCCCCCAGACTTCATCGGCACCGGTCTGGATGAGAACGATATCCAAGGGCTTGATCTCATACTCTATCCGCTTAACTTCCTTTTCCAGGTCTTCCACCGTGATCCGCTCCCCGTCAGACTTATGGCGAAAATCAAGTAGAACACCGCTGTTAAAACACCACGCCAGAGGCACCTCATCAATAGTCAGGGACGGTTTCCCTTTATCCATGGTGGGATGATAATGATAGGGCGCATCAAGATGCGTGCCGCTGTGAGTGGTTAATGTCAAA
>JAIOSR010000076.1 GCA_021107495.1 Desulfobacterales bacterium
AGCCGGACTGTGATCATAGACAAATGCGGTCATGTGCCCTATTTTGAAAAACCCGGGGAAACTAGGCGGGCCTACGGGGATTTCTTAGCGAGTTTGCCTTGACCCTAACCTTGCTTGACATGCAGGTGTGCCTTTTCTATTGTGAATTTGCTGATACCGCAATTCTCATGATGTCCATAGAAAGCCAACAGATTTCCTGAAGTGAACGGTTCAGCGGAAACATGTGAGTCTTTAGGCGTGAAGGATTATTACGTTACTTGAAAAATAGCAGGAAATCAGGGTACGACCATGAAAGTTTTTATGACCGGCGGCACTGGATTTGTGGGCAGGACCCTTACAAAAAGGCTTACGGAAAGGGGATATGGAGTAACCCTGCTTACGCGATCCGTCAAGCGACCTGAATCTTTGCCGCCTGGAGCCTCCTTTGTTGAAGGAGATCCCACCCAAAAGGGGGCATGGCAGGAACGCGTGCCTGAACATGAGATCATCGTTAACCTTGCGGGGGCCTCCATTTTTGACCGGTGGACTAAAAAACAGAAAAAAACCATACGGGACAGCCGTGTTTTGACGACTCGGAACCTGGTTACAGCACTTTCAGGGCGCGAGGGTAAGGAGACGGTTTTTCTCAGCACATCGGCAGTGGGTTACTATGGTTTTTGCGGGGATGAAGAGCTGCACGAGAACAGTGCGTTCGGGAGTGATTTTTTGGCCTCAGTGACACGGGAATGGGAGTCTTCGGCCTTATTAGCTGAAAGATTCGGTGTTCGAGTATTGCTGTGCCGTTTTGGGATTGTCCTTGGTACAGGGGGTGGTGCCCTTGCCGAGTTGCTGCCCTTGTTTAAGAAGGGACTTGGAAGCCCGCTGGGAAGCGGAAAGCAATGGATCTCATGGATTCACGAGCAGGATCTCGTGGACATCTATCTTTATTTGATCGAGCAAAAGGGTGAAACAGGGCCTATCAACTGCACGGCCCCTAACCCGGTCACAAACAAAGAACTTACCAGGGCACTGGGAGATGCCCTGGAAAAACCCACCTTTATGCCTGCTGTTCCGGCGTTCGTGATCAAACTCAAGATGGGGGAGGTGGGATCGGTTTTGTTAAACGGGCAGAAGGTGCTGCCCAAAAGACTTCTGGATATGGGTTTTGATTTCCGTTTTCCCGGTATTCGGGAGGCACTAAAGGACATTTTATGAAAAAACAATCTGATTTCAGTTCATTGCCCGACTATCACATTCACACCATCCTGTGCAAACATGCCAAAGGGAAGATTGCAGATTACAGAACAGCCGCAAAAAAAAATGGTATAACCGAAATCTGTTTTTCAGATCACTGTCCCAATCCTGACGGATACGACCCTGACCACCGAATGGAGATGAAAAAATTTGAAACGTACAGGGACATGGTCTCGAGGCTTCAGGATGGCAAGCCCCCCACCGTACTTTTCGGTATTGAAGCCGACTACTATGAGGGTTGTGAAGTATTCCTTAGGGAATGGCTTGCCGCGCAGCAATTCGATTTTGTTCTCGGTTCGATTCACTATATCGAAGACTGGGGTTTTGACAACCCCTCACAACGGCACGTGTGGGACTCGGTAGATGTAAAGGAAACCTGGCGGAAATATTTTAAACTTGTGGGAATGCTTGCGGATTCCCGGCTTTTTGATGCGGTGGGTCACCTGGATCTGCCCAAAAAATTCGGGTTCCGTCCTTCGGATACGGATTTGAAAGGGATGGCAAGGCCCGCTCTAGACCGCATTGCCGGGGCTGACATGGGAGTGGAATTGAACACCTCAGGGCTCAGGAGACCTGTGGGCGAAATTTATCCTTCACCTCTCATCGTTTCCATGGCACGCGAAAGAGAGATTCCAATCTGCTTCGGGTCCGACGCACACGCACCTGACGAAATCGGGGCCGGGTTTGGTCTTGCACTGAACTTAGCCAGGGAAGCCGGCTATACTCAATACTTTAGAATCCGCGGGCGTACAAAGGAACTGGTCGCCCTTCCGGAAACCCTGTCTGTTTAACAAACTATTTGGTAAATACTCAGGTTGTCAGGTTCACGGTTCACAGTTCACGGTTAATCGCTTTGCTGGTTTCTACATATCTCCTGTGCAACAAAGAATTCGCTCCGGATTTGTGTGCAATAGTACCCGGTGTTCTGCAAGAACCGGATGAACTATGCATTTGGTTTAGAATCGAACCCGTCTTTCATGAATCTAACCTTGAACCCTGAACCTCTGAACGTTGAACCTGAGCAGTTACACTGTTTGAATCTAAAAAAGGGTGTTTTTTTGACAAAATCCTGTTAACGTTATCGGATATAACTTTTTAAATGGGAGAGAGGGCTCAGCCATGTCCGAACTAATCCTTTGGAAAGACGAGGAAATAAGTAAGCTGAGAAGGGACATCGATCGTCTCTTTGATCGCTGCTGGTCTGAATTCGGAGTATGCCGCTTTTTGGGAGAAGTTTCCGAAGATTTTCCCATAAGGCTAAACGAAACTGAAGACGCCCTTATTTTCAGGGCGGAGCTTAAAGGTGTCAATCCGGAAAACCTGGATGTTTCCATTACCAATGACGCATTCCTGACCATAAAGGGAGAAAAAATTGTGGTGACCGCCGAAGAAGGGGGCTACTACCATAGAGTTAAAAGAAGATTTCGTTCTTTCACTCGAACATTTAGGCTGCCTTGCAGGGTTAGGGTTGGTGAGATCAAGGCTATTTATAAACAGGGAATATTGGATATTGTGATGCCCAAGTGGAAACCAGAGAGGCGCCGTGGCATTAAGGTGGAGATCATGATTTCGTGAGATTCTATTTCGAAAATCCTTACTTCAAAATTCATGTTATACAAATTCCGGAGGTCATAAATGCCTAAGAAAAAAGCAGATAAAGAGGTTGCCTTGGAGAAGCTCAGGTGGCGGC
This sequence comes from Desulfobacterales bacterium, assembly GCA_021107495.1. GTDB lineage: Bacteria > Desulfobacterota > DSM-4660 > Desulfatiglandales > Desulfatiglandaceae > JAIOSR01. Next base: position 2,924 of record JAIOSR010000076.1, read on the forward strand.
TTGATCCTGCAAGTCTATCATTTGAAACTACTGATGATCTCAAACCCTTAAAGGAGATCATTGGACAGAAAAGGGGTGTCGAGGCATTCAAATTCGGCCTGGGTATGGATCAGCCGGGCTACAATGTGTTTGTCACGGGAATGGCAGGGACCGGCAGGATGTCAACGGTACGGAAATTGATGAAAGAGATGTCCAAAAACGGTCGTGTGCCTGATGATCTTTGTTATGTAAATAACTTTGAAAACCAGGAAGCCCCATTACTTCTTCGCCTGAAGAAAGGTACCGGAAACGCATTCAAAAAGGCTGTAAGTGGTTTAGTGGAGACCCTGAAAAAAGAAATCCCGCAGCTCTTCGAGAGCCAGGAATATATTAATCTGAAAAAAGACATCATGGAGACCTACGAAAACAAGGGGAAAAGTTTTTTCAAAAGCCTTGATGAGAAGGTGAAGGAAAAAGGGTTTGCGCTCGTCGATGTCCAGATCGGACAGGTCAAGCGGCCGGAAGTAATGCCTGTGGTTGACGGGAACCCTGTTCATATTGACCAATTAGAGACCATGGTGGAAAAGGAGAGATTTCCGAAGGATCAATTTGAGGACATGAAAGCAACGTATGGCGAGCTGAGAGACCAGGTAGATCAGATATTTCTTGAGCTCAGGGACCTTCAGAAAGAGGTCCAGGAAAAAGTAGATGAGATGGATCATGTGATGTTTATGGACCATGCGTCTCGATGGGCGGAACCTGTTACCAGGAAGTTTAAAAGCAAACCCGTCAAAGACTACATAAACGCAATTCTGGAAGACATGGGGAACAACCTCCAGATATTCAGGCCCCAGGCACAGTCTCCCATGCCTGGACTTATTCCCGTCATTTCCGAGGGCGACCCGTTTCAGCCTTATCAGGTCAATCTTTTGGTTGACAATAAGGATCAGAAGGGTCCTCCGGTGATCATTGAAGAACATCCTAACTATCGAAATATTTTCGGGAGCATTGAAAGGGTGGTCGATCGGAGCGGGGTGTGGCGGACCGACTTCAGCAAGATAAAGGCCGGTTCATTTATCAAGGCCAACGGTGGCTATCTGGTGATTAATCTAATGGATGCCGTTGTGGAGCCAGGCGTATGGGTCTCGCTCAAAAGGGCACTGAAAAGCAAAAAACTTGAAATTGAGACCTATGACCCCTTTTACCTGTTCACCACGAGTGGCCTAAAACCTGAACCCATAGAACTGGATGTTAAGGTAGTGGTTATATCCGATCAGTACCTGTATCATCTGCTTCTGGCCTATGACCAAGATGTCAAAAAGATTTTCAAGGTCAGGGCCGATTTCGATACCTCTATGGACAAAAATGAAGGGAGCATTCAGCAATTTGCGGAATTCATAAAAATGGGGACTGAGCAGGATAAACTGAGGCCCTTTGACAGGACTGCAGTGGCCGCATTAGTGGAACAGGCCGTTCGTATGACCGGCAGGCAGGAGAAGATCACCACGAGTTTTACTGAAATAACAAGCCTGCTCCAGGAGGCCGATTTCTGGGCAGGCCAGGAAAATAATAACACGGTAAAAGAATGCCACGTGGATAAGGCCATAGAGGCGCGAATATACCGTTCCAACACGATCGAGGAACATATCCAGGAGATGATTGACAGGGGTACCTTGATGATTGATGCGGACGGCGAGGTGGTAGGACAGGTCAATGGACTTGCCGTGTTTAACGTTGGCGACTATATGTTCGGAAAGCCCTCGAGGATAACTGCTTCAACCTCCATGGGAAGGGCGGGTATTATTAACATAGAGAGGGAATCCGATTTGTCGGGCAGTACCCACAACAAGGGTGTTCTTATCCTGGGCGGATATCTCAGAACAAAATATGCCCAGGACAAACCCCTGACCATGAGTGCAAGCATTGCATTTGAACAGTCTTACGGCGGTGTGGACGGGGACAGTGCATCGTCAACGGAAATATATGCGCTTCTGTCCAGCCTGTCGGGAATTCCGATTAGACAGTATATTGCCGTTACCGGTTCGGTCAATCAAAAGGGAGAAGTACAGGCCATCGGGGGCGTTAATCATAAGATCGAGGGGTTCTATGACTGCTGTCGCAAGAAAGGGATAACAAAAAAGCAGGGGGTTATGATCCCCGAGAGCAATGTCAAGGACCTTATGCTACGGAAGGACGTGGTTGATGCGGTTAAAAAAGGAGATTTCCACATTTATTCGGCCAAGACAATTGACCAGGGCATCGAGGTCCTGACCGGGAAGAAGGCCGGGGAAAAGAAGGCGGATGGGACCTATACAAAGGGAACCATCAATGACCTGGTGGATCGGAAACTAAAAGAGTTGGCAGAAGGACTCAAGAATTTCGGCAAAAATGAAGAAAACGGGGAGAATAAAAAATCAGGAGGCAAAAAAGGCAAGGCAAAGAAAAAAAAGAGCGGAATCATCAGGTAGTGATGAAGACTCCTGCGCGATGAACATAAAAAAGGTCACCCTTAAAAGTCCAATAGAAGAAAAGATTGCATGGGCCGAGGAGTATTACCGGAGATTCAGGGTACAATTCCTCAAAGACAGATCTATTGTTGACTTATTGAATAAACTTAAAAAAGCCATTCATGCTTCCCATAGTGAAATGATAGGGGTAGGCATCGCCAGAATATGCAGGGAATGCGAGCAGAATGAAGGAGGCTCCTGCTGCGGGGCCGGGCTGGAAAACAGGTATGATTGGGAGCTACTCCTGATCAATCTATTCTTAGACGTAAACCTTCCCCAAAAAAGACATGACCCTGATGGTTGTTATTTCTTAGGAGAAACGGGCTGTTTACTTGAGGCCCGTCATGTGATCTGCATAAATTACGTGTGCAAAAAAATTACCGACCTTATTGATCCCCGAAAACTCAATACACTCAGGGAAAAAGAAGGCGAGGAAGTGAATACGCTGTTCCTTTTGCATGAACGCATCAAAAAGATGGTAAAGGTTCAGCCCTGTGAAAAATGCCTTACCGTTGCAAAGCCCTAAAGTTTTAAAAAAATGAAAGCCTGAAATCAGAGCCCTAATTACCTAAAATAATGTGGTATAATTTATCCGCCAGGCGTTTATCAAGGGTTTTGAGGATTTTATACTGCTCAAAGGCATAGGTAAGGCTAACGGTACGATCATAGCTTACACCTAAACCATAATGAGCTGCTGCATTCTTAGGATTAATTTCAATGGCATATTTATAAGAAGCAATTGCATCTGAATGTTCGCGCATTGCGCTGTAGGCTCGTCCTAAGCCTAAGTAAGCCCATTCATTTTTAGCATCAATTCGAATAGCTTTTTTATAGGATTCTATCGCTTTTTTGTTCTTTTCTAATTTGAGGTAACTGTTCCCCAAGAGGACCCATGCCTTTGTATTGGAAGGTTCTTTCTTTGTAATCTTTTCCAATATGTCAACGGCTTCATCGTATTCTTCGGCATCAAAGAATTTTAAAGCGGATTCGATATTTTCCTCTGACAGGGACTGACCCGCGGGTATCACGAAAAACAAAAAAACCAGTGATAACATAATTTTTCTTTTCATATTTTTCCTCTTTGGCTGTTTACCTGCTGATCCTCTTGATTATTTCCCGGACATCAATATCCGAGTCCATCAGATCCGAGATAAGTACAGCCTTTCCCCCTTCCGTGCATTTACCGAGATAGGATGATTGCGACCCATGTCGCTGGTTCGGCCCAAAGGTGATTTTCGGGCCTATTCCCTGAAATTCCCTGAGTGTCTCCATGGAATTAACGAAGTTGTCTGCCGTGAGGTCCCGGCCACATCTTTTGAATGCCTCTATCATTGGCTCGGCAAAGACTATTCCGGCGTAGTAAAAGATTCCCCATCGTTCTTTAGGCGCGAGTTTTTCCTGAGTCTGTTTGTATCTTTTCATAAGAGGATGGCCGGAGTGAGGAAGTTCCGCAAAGATTGTAAATATAACGCCCTTGTAAAGCCCTTTTGTGATTTTGTACATAATTTGAGTATCGCTCAGGGTGCTTGAGGTCATCCACTGGGGCTTGTAACCCATTTTTTCGGCAGTTATCAGCATAATGGCTCCATGCTTTGGAAGTACCCACATGAGGA
>JAIOSR010000043.1 GCA_021107495.1 Desulfobacterales bacterium
GCTTCCTTTCAGAACACATTCGGTTACAAACGGGCAGAGATCCTGGCCGCCACCATAAACGTGGCCATTCTCATAGGAGCATCGGCCTTCATCCTTTACGGGGCAGTGGATCGGTTTTACCACCCGCAGGCTGTTCTCGGTAAAGTGGTCATCCTGTTGGCCGGTGTAGGCATACTGGGCAACGGTCTCTCCGCCCTGCTGCTCCATCGGGATTCGAAGCACAGCCTCAACGTCCGGGGAGCCTTCCTCCACATGGTGGGTGATCTCCTGACTTCTGTCATGGTTTTGATCAACGGGGTTGTCCTAATCTTCAGGCCCTGGTACTGGCTGGATCCTTTGCTTTCCATTCTCATAGTCCTTTTCATCCTGAAAAACTGCTGGTCCATCCTCAAGGCAACCGGCGGGATTCTGATGAATGCCACCCCGAAAGGGTTGAATCTTGAGGAGATCAAGGATTTCCTGGAGCAGATCCCCGGCGTATGCCGCATCCATTATCTTCACGCCTGGAATATCTCCGCTTCCAGTATCGGTTTTTCCTGCCATGTGGAAGTGTTGGATCAGTGGGTCAGCAAAACCGAGAAGCTTGGGGAGAGAATCCGTCATGACCTCTTCCATCGATTTGGTATTGATCATCCTGTACTCCAATTCGAGACCGCGGAATGTGGAAACGGCGGGATTCTTTGTGAAATCTCTTCCGGAGGTGAAATGAATGGTTGAGGGTCAAACAGGTTTTCTCAGGTGACAACTGATAGAAAAAAGACAGTTACGCGCCCCACAGAGATGGAAAATATGAGCGACATTTTTCAGGGAACACGCATCCGTTTTTCGGATTCTCCAGGACCGAGCAAAATCATTACGCTAAGGAAGAGGGATAGATCAAATGCCACGGTATGAAGGTTTTGTAGCAACCCTCAAAAAGGATGGCAAAGCGGAAGTGGTCATTCAGCCGGGAAGCATGGGTATCCCGGGGGCATCCCCCCAGGTGAATCGGCGCGTGTGCCACTGCGCCACGGACGGTTCCACCATAACGATTGAGGCATTGAACAGTGTGGGCGCAGGGGTCGGGGATCGGGTTTCAGTCAGTCGCGATGCCTCCGCACTGATAAAGAACGCTGCAGTGCTGTTAGGCATCCCTTTGATGGGCCTGTTTGCAGGCATTGCCCTGGCGGCAGTCCTCACTCATGGTTTTGCCTTTCACATGATAGTTGGCATTTTTGCGGTTGCCGTATCTTTCCTGCCGGGCATTGTGATCGGTGTTTCAGTTTTCAAACGGGTGTCTGCCGGTGGCCAGCCTGTCATAGACCGGATTGTCAAAACACCACTTGAGGCGGTTTCCATGTCTGGCGAAAATAGATGTGCTCGGGAAAGTGGTGACAGAAGTTGCGATGGTTGTCGTTGACATTTTGTGTTAAGGACAAAGGAAATTAAAAACAAGATGTTGGCTGATCGCTGACCGCTGAAAGCTCCATCCGGAAATTGGTTGTTTCCGGATGAACGCTATGTAACAGATAGGAGGCAAAAAGATATGGAGATGCATGTTGGACAGATTATTGCTTTGCTGATTACGGGTCTGGGGGTTGGATTTGCTTCAGGTCTATTGGGTGTGGGGGGCTGTTTTATCATGGTACCGGTACAATTCTGGGCGCTGACATCCATCGGCGTAGATCCGACCATCGCGATCAGGATCGCCTTTGGAACCAACCTCTTAGTGGTCCTTCCCACGGCCTTCAGCGGCGCCATGACCCATCATAAAAAGGGTGCGGTCCTGTGGAAGGCGGGTATAACTTTAGGTATTACGGGCGCCATAGGAGCCTTTTTAGGGGCCTTCATTGCCACCCATCTGCCGGGGAAGATATTGATGGTCGCATTCGGCATTGCCATAATCCTCGGCGCACTCCGAATGCTCACGGCCAAGCCGCCGAAAATTGCAGAAGAACCATCAGTGAACATCGCCGCATTTATTTTGTGGGGGATCCCCTTAGGCATCGTCTCGGGCATCGTCGGCATCGGCGGAGGCGTACTCATAATTCCTATTATGGTCTTTTTCCTGAAATTCAAGATGCACCAGGCAGTCGGGACTTCAACTGCCCTGATGATATTCACTGCAATGGGTGGATCAGCCTCCTTTCTGATCAATGGGTTAGGGGTTCAGGGGCTGCCGCCTTATTCAACGGGCTACATCAACTGGCTGCAATGGCTCCTTTTGGCCGGTTGCAGTATCCCCATGGCCATTGTCGGGGCGAAAACCGCGCACCTTTTGCCTGCCAAGCAGCTCAAGTACATCTTCATAGCGGTAATGTTCTATATGGGCCTTAAAATGATCGGGGTTTTTGCCTGGTTAAATCTTCCCATATAAAAAATCGTTTTGCGACTTGAAGATTACCCTTGCATTATTAGTAGTTTTTTCTTTACATTTCTCATATCCTGAAATCTCTTGCTTATGAGGTAGTGCACAACCACAAATTAGTTGTTTCCGATGAAAACGAGGTAATATGTGCCTAATACTAATAGCCATACAATCCCATTCTGAGTACAAACTGGTCATTGCGGCCAACCGGGATGAATTCTACGAGCGACCCACGGCCCCTGCCGCTTTCTGGGACAGTGAACCAGGGCTGCTTGCAGGAAGAGACCTGCGCGCGGGCGGCACATGGCTGGGTATCACCAAAAAAGGAAGGATAGCGGCAATTACCAATTACCGGGACCCCTCCTCCATAAAAAGCGATGCCCCTTCAAGGGGAAGTCTGGTCACTGATTTTCTCTCAGGACAGCAAAGTTCTGTGGATTACCTCGAGGGTATCAAGAGGGAAGCGCACGAATACAACGGATTCAATCTTATTGTTGGCGAGAAACATGAACTTTACTGGTATTCAAACCGCGGGCAAGGAATCAGGGATCTTTCAACCGGCATATACGGTGTAAGCAATCGCATCCTGGATACGCCGTGGCCCAAGGTGACCCGGGGGAAAAAAATGTTAAGAACACTTCTTAATGAAGAAAAAAACCCCGCCCCGGAGGCCTTTTTTTCAATGCTCGCAGACCGCTCGATCCCTGATGATAAAAATCTTCCTGATACGGGAGTCGGTCTTGAATGGGAAAAGATGCTCTCACCCGTCTTTATCACAAGTCCCGATTACGGAACCCGGTCTTCAACGTTAATCTTTATTAATCTCAATGATCGTGTGACATTCATAGAAAAAACTTTTAATTCATCCCAGGATCATAGCGCTACCGTAAAAAACGAATTACAAATTCCAAACAGAAATGAGGAATATAATTGAGACTCTTAGAAAAGATGAGACCTTTTAAAAACCCGGGAGTATTTCAA
>JAIOSR010000298.1 GCA_021107495.1 Desulfobacterales bacterium
AATTTTTTTGCGGCAATTTTCAGATTCTCCTTGCACGCCGGACACGCTGAAACTAACAGATCTGCCCCTGTTTCCTTCATGTCGGACACCCTTAACCGGGCCAGGTCGTCTGCAAAATCGGGAAAGCCTGTCGGCAGTAATCCTCCTCCTCCACAGCAAAAGCTGTTTTCACGGGAGAGACTGAGTTCCTTGAAATCAAGGCCTTCGATCGCGTTCAGTATCCTGCGGGGGGCATCATAGATACCCTGTCCCCTCCCTAAATGGCAGGGGTCGTGGTAGGTGGCGGTTTTACGGGCTCCCATAGGACCGAGCTTCAATTTCCCTTCGTCCTGAAGCCTTTCAAAAAATTCAGTGGCGTGAAGGATTTCAAACTTGAGCGGTCTTTTGACCCAACGGGGATAATAATTCTTAAAGACCATGGCACAGGTGGGGCAGGTAAAGACCACCTTTGATGCCCCGCTTTTCTCTATGGCCTCTACGTTGTACTTTGCCATGTCATAGGTCTTTTCTTCATATCCGGCAAAATAGAGGGGCGCCCCGCAACACCACTCATCATTGTTAATTGCAAAAGGGATATCGAGTTTTGTCAGTACGTTCACAAAGGCATCTGGTATTTCTGTTTCCATGTAGGATGAAACGCAACCCACAAAGTAGAATATTTCAGGACTGGAGGACATGCTGTCTTTTTTCTCATCCGATAACCACTCTGTCCTCGCGGGGAGCCTACCTCCGTAAGGGCTTTTTTTGCTAAGTATATTTTCAACAATGGACTTATGGGGTTCAAGAAGGGGAATGCCATTTTCGACCAATTCTCTTTTTATCAGAGTAAAAAGGTCGACCTGACTCCCAATAATACCGCAGTTTATTTCGCAGGCACCGCAGGTAGTACAGTGAAAGAGCAGGTCCCTTACGGATTCTGAAAACCCCATCTTTCCCTCGTAAATTGCCCGTGCGATTTGCATTATACCACCGGCGCTGTAGGTGAAATACTTTCCCTTGATTTGCATGGGGCACAGGACGCTGAACTGGGCCTCTTCATTACCATAACCACATTGTCCGCACCGTATACATTTGTGCATTGCGGTATAGAGATCTTCGCTGATATTGAAACGGGTTTCCATTATCCTTACCTCCTAAAACAGTATCATGCCGGGATTCATGATGTTGTTGGGATCTACAAGTTTTTTTATCTTCCGGAGGAGTTCTCCATATTGGCCGGTCATTCCGAAAAAAGCAGGGTCCTTTCGATACCTAAACATGACCCCCCCATAGTTACGGAGCAAATTTCTGTATAAATCGCCGTATATGCCTTTCAAATGTAATAAATAATCTCGCTGTTCGATCAAGGAACCTGTTACATAGACCACAAAGGCAAAGAAGAACTCCCTCCCGTGTGAGTAGGGCAGCGCACGGTAAAAATAGGGTGGTTTGAATTCCCGCTCAGCCAAATCCCACATAAATTTTTCTATTTCCAGGAGCTTAGAGGGCTCAGCCGTAAGCAGGCAGCCCGGCAAATGGAGCCCGGCCCTTATCTGAGATTCTTCACCCGGTTTAGGATGGATCCCTTTCACAAAGTAGGAGTCCAAGTATTCATAGCATCCGGGATATTTCTCTTTTGCTTCTTCATTATTGAGGGAGTCGCCGCCAAGCTCCCTGGCAATCTTGATGCAAGTTTTTTCCTGTGCGTCAACGACCTCCTTGTACCCGCTGAGCCGGGCAGAGGCGATACCGAAGGGAACTCCGGGAGGCGGGGTCTTTTGGTCCCGCTTTAACATCACTTCCGGCATTTTCTCCGACTTGGAAAGCATCATTTCATGAAACATATTCCAGCCCCAGGTCCAGAACGTCACGCTTTCCGCCAGGTTTCTCCTTACCAAGCGCTTCATATAATCCATGGCGGGAGGGAAATCATCAAAGGTAGTCAAAACTAGTCGCTCATCTTCCCCGCGATCAAATATTTTCACGGCTGCCTTTGTCACGATCCCCAAGGTGCCATAAGAATTTGCGAAAAGACCTGTAAGGTCAGGGAAACAGTGGTATCTTGCGCGCCAACCCGCCGTCTCAAAGGCAGCGGAACCGGTTTTTACGATTCCCGCCTCAGGGGTGACGACTTCAAGGGAAAGCAAGGGGTCTGGGTCCCATTTGGCAGTAAAGTTGCCTGAGGGGCGCATCATATAATTGGCCAGAGGACTGCTTCCACCTGCAGCGGTCGGAAGATGACAAAAAAATCCCTTTTCCCTGAGTTTCATAGAAAGTTCATGGAATGTCACGCCCGGTTCGATTAGTGCATACGCAGCATCTTCATTGATCTCAATAATCTTATTCATAAGCCTCAGGTCAGCCACGACCCCACCCTGCACAGGGACCGTCATGCCGGCGATATTGGAACCTCGGGCCATTGGCGTTACGGGAACCCTGCTCCGATGGGCAATTTGCAAAAGATGCCTGATTTCCTCCATGGTTTTTGGTAACACAACCAGGCTTGGAAGAGTCATTGATCCCGGTGCAATGGCCCCATCAGCCGCATAGCCGGCCAAAACCGTTTCATCATCGCTTATTCTATCCTTTGGAAACACAGACGAAAACGCACGGAACAACTCACTCATTTTCTCCACCTCCCATATTAAGAAAATTACAATTTGATATGTCCTACATCATTCACGGTTGTAAATGGCAGACATTTACCCTGTTGAATTTTTCTGGGATTCTGTTGATCTGGTAGCAGTACGGACCATGGCTTCTATATTTTCCACCGGGGTTTTTGGAGGGATCCCGCATCCACTCATGAGAATAAAGCGGCTTCGGCCTCCCTTTGAAAGAGATCTAAGCGTATCCGCCTCAACCTGTTCTGTGGTTCCCATGAGCAGAGAGTTGACAGGATCTACATTTCCACCCAGGACCGCCTTAGGGATTACTGCTTGCGCTTCCGCAAGATCCATGCACTGATCCAGGCTCAGTACCGATGCACCGGTGTGGGCCATACTTTCAAGCAGAGAAATGGTATCTCCGCAGATGTGTAAGATGCAGGGAACCCTTAACTCATTGACAATTTTCCGCAGTCTGGGCAGGACAATACGTCGGAACATGGGCGGAGAGATCATGGAGGCGGAGGCCGTCGGCTCCGGAATGAGAAGGACATTTGCCCCTCTCTCGATCAGGGCCTGACCAAAATCCAGCAGAAAATCGGTGATCTTATCCATCAGGCGTTCCAGAACCGGTTGGTTTTTATAGATCATTCTCATAATCAGTTCGGCCTCTATGACCCGGCAGGTGGTGGTGAAAGGTCCTTCAAAAAGGCCCACCACAGGGATCTCACCATTGCCATATGCACTTAAACCCCGGGTAGCCTCCAATATAACCGGCAGCGTTGCTTCTCTGTTTGCATCAGGTTGTGGAACATTATCAATATCCTTTACACTGGTAATTTCAAGGGGAAGTGGATCTACCAGTGGCCCGGATTCCAGAAAACGAACCTTGCATCCGAATGCCTCCGGGATGTATAAAGGATGGACATAGCTGAAAACGGCGTCATATCCCATGGACTCTTTTGCCTCAATTTGGGCCTTCACCATTAACTGCGGGTCGGAGGCCACCTCAAGGGGCGAAAAATCGGAAAAATTGGTTGCCGCCCACCCTGCTATCAGAGGAAAAATAGGCACCCTGTCCTGCGGAGTCCCCTCTAATGCATCCTTAAATCGTTGCATGTCTGTATAGGTCATGATTATGTTACACCTTAGAAATTTTACACAGAAGCCCCCTCAGGTTCGTTGTACCCATTTCCGGGCTGTAAGGCGGATTGTCATCGACCAGAATATTGACGTTTGCCTCTGCCCAGCCGTACAAGCTTGAAACACCCTTTTCAGGAAACCACCATGCGTAATCGACACCGATCACCTTAGGATCGATCCCTTTGATTAAACGCGCCTTTTGCTTAATCCTGCCCCTGATGGTCTCGATGTATACCCAATCTCCATCATTAATATCTGCCTTCTCTGCCGTTACAGGATGGATATAAACCACCGGCTCCGGGTGTTCCCCGCGAAGGGCATTCACTTGCCTGCCCCCCGAGTGCCTAAAAGGACCCGCCTTCCAGGTAGTGAAGATTAAGGGATATTCTTCGGCCAGGCCCGTGTCGCTATAAGGGGTTTCCGGCGGTTCTTGGTAGGCGGGTAAAGGACCAAACCCCCACTCATCGAGTCGAGGGGAGTATATTTCTACTTTTCCGGAAGGGGTTTCAAAACCCTTCTCTTTATAACTCCTATATTGCCGGGAACCGGGAATGATAGCTATCCTTTTGAATTCCTCGAAAGAGAGGCCTGCCGGTCTTAACACGTAGTCAAGGCACTGCTCTTCCCTGTCCCAGAAATATTCTCCAAGATCCAGTTTTTTGGCAAGCCCGGCTAAGATCTCATAATCTGATCGGCATTCGCCTATCCGGGTTACCTTCTGCTGAACCAGAGTCATAGGGTAAGAATAGGGTGGCGTCACGATGCTGTCGAATTCAAGATAGCTCGCAGCGGGCAACACTATGTCTGCCAAGGCGGCCGTTGGGGTCATAAACATATCGGCCACTGCCAAAAAGTCCAGCTTCATGAGGGCTTTATACGTCTTTTGTACGTTCGGATAACTCAGGAGGGGATTGGCGCCCTGAATGTAAAGGGCACGGATGGGATAGGGTTCCTGATCAACGATAGCCTTTATAATGCTTTGCGGCTGAACATATCGGATCATGGGCAGTACCTTCATATCTGCGCCAACCCGCTTTTCCCATATATCAGGAGACATCTTTTCAATCAGCTCCAGCTCGGGCGATCGGCGGCCAAATAACGGGAGGGATAGGGGTTGTATCTCACCACCAGGTGCGCCCAGATTACCGGTGATGGCCCTTAGAATACAAATAGCGCGAGCGTTTTGAAAGCTGTTCAGCCCATGGTCAATGGCATTCCCCCATTGGATACATGCGGGCTTGTTCCTGGCATAGAGCCTGGCGGCCTGTCTGATTTTTTCTGATGGCACCCAGGTTATTGTTTCGACCTTTTCGGGCGTATACCCGCTGACATGGCTTTTCAACCGGTTAAACCCGATGGTCCATTTATCCACGAATGCCCTGTCAAAGAGGTCTTCATCTATGATCACATGGATCATGCCCAGTGCCAGGGCTAAGTCGGAACCAGGCCTCAATTGAATCCAAACATCCGATTTTTTAGCCAATTCTGTTTCCCTTGGATCAATGACAATGAGTTTCGTGCCTTTCTCTAAAGCACTTATTACTCGCTGGTCGGCATGATGAAGGGTTTCGGACATATTTTTGCCCCAGGCCAAAATGCAAGAGGGCGTATTGTCATAGTCCGGTATAGCATAGAATCCATAAGTCATCCTGGAGGCTAAGATTCTGGGCAGGAAACAGACATGGCCCTGCCAGGCAACATTGGGTGTACCGAAAACATTTGTCAGCCTGGATAGATAGCTTTCCTGCAAACCTTTTGCCGCACCGTGTATAAAGCCCACGGATTCAGCCCCTGATTCGCCTTTTATCTTATTCATCCGGATGGAGATCTCTTCCAGTGCTTCATCCCATGAAACCTTCCGCCAACTGCCGCTACCTCTTTCCCCTTCCCTTTTTAAGGGATGCTTCAGCCTGTGGGGATGATAAAGATACTCCAGGGATGCCAGGCCTTTAGTGCACAGCTCGCCCCGGTTCAGGGGGTTGTCAGGATCCCCTTCGACCTTGACCACCTCATCGGCTTCCATGTGCACCCGTATGCCGCAACCTACGGCGCAAAGACCGCATGTGCTTTTTATGACCGCTTGTTTCGTTTTTTTGTCCATATCAAGTTATCTTTTCTGGTTTGCATTAAATTGGGCAAGTCTTATCATCGCATAAGATTTGGCAGGAAAAGGGCGATCTGAGGAAAAATCATCAGAAGCGCCACGCATATCAGAATAGCAAATAAAAAAGGAAAGGCGCCCTTAAAGATGACCTCCAGCGGTATATCTTTTGCTATCCCGGACACCACATAGACGTTTATACCCACCGGCGGCGTAATGACGCCCATCTCCGTTATCAGGACGATAATCACCCCAAACCAGATGGGATCGAAACCCAAGGCCGTTACCAGGGGGAATATGATGGGAACCGTCAGAAGAATCATGGCAAGGGAGTCCATGAAGCAACCCCCTATTAGATAGATGAACACTATAAACAGCATGATCGCAAAGTTGGGCAGAGGAAGATTGCCCACCCATGATGCCGCCATATAAGGAATCCTTGTAATGGCCATAAAATGGCCGAATACGGTGGCTCCGGCCACAATAACCAGGACCATGCAGGAAATTCTCGTGCTTTCCACCACCGCCCGGACAAACCCGCTCCAGCTCAGTCTCCGGCGGATAACACCGAGTAAGATAGCTCCGCCGGCACCAATGGCGCCGGCTTCCGTGGGTGTGAAAAAACCGATGAAAAGCCCCCCCATGACAAGTAGAAAAAGAATTAGGGTTTCTCCAATCCCTGTTAGTGCTATAAATTTTTCCTTGAGAGTTGTTTTGGCACCGCGTGGTGCGGCGTCAGGCTTGAGCCGGACCCAGACGAAAATGGTTGCCGCGAAACATGCAGCCAGGAGTATGCCCGGCAAGATCCCTGCTGCAAAAAGTCTTCCTATGGATTGCTCTGTGGCGATCCCATAGACAATAAATATCACACTGGGAGGAATAAGGACGCCAAGGCTGCCCCCCGCAGCAATGGTCCCCGTGCTCAGGGAAAGACTGTACTTGTGTCTCTTCATCTCAGGTAGGGCCACCGTGGTCATGGTCGCGACGGAGGCGTTGGTGGAACCGCAAATGGATGCAAAACCCGCACAGGCCCCTATCGTGGCAATGCCCAATCCCCCCGGAAGAGCTCCCAGAAATTTATAGGCCGTATCAAACAGTCGGCGGCTTATACCTGCATGGAATGCAATCTGTCCCATGAAAATGAATAGGGGGACAACGCTGAGGCTGTATGAACCAAAGATCCTGAAGAAGTCCTTGGTCATGATCCGAAGGCCACTCTCTACGGACACCACAAGGCTAAAGCCGATGAACCCTAAAAGGGCCATCACAAATCCTACCGGCATGCGAGAGAACAAAAAGATGATCAAAATGACCAATCCGACCAGACCAATTGTCGCGGGATCCATATTCACTCTCCTTGTACAACCCCAAAAGGGACCAGCGAATGCCGGATTATTCTTTCCACATGTACCACGCCTTTTCTTTGCCTGTTAACACCCTCCAGAGATCCACCAGGAGGATAAAACAGACGACAATTGTGGAAAAGGCAAGACCATAGAGCAACGGGGAAAGAGGCAATTCCAGGGTCAGGGAAACCTCGCCGGCGGATCTCAGGTCATTTCCATAGCGGATGCACTCGAAGGATAATAAGGCAAACAGGCCTATGCTTAACAGTTGGATGAGGATAAAAAGAATGGACTGTACCCGTTTAGAAAAATGTATCACCAGCACAGAAACAGCCACATGTCCCCGTTTCAGCGTGGTATAGCCCAAGGCAAATCCTGCTACCATCGCACCTAAAAACTCCACGATCTCGTATGTACCTAAGATAGGGCGCCGGAAGAGCCTAAGAACCACGTCAGCACAGGTAAGCCCGGTCATGCCAACCAGACAAACTCCCGCTATTAAATTCAATAGGGAGGATATGTTTTTAATCCCTTTACTAAAACTTAACATTTTACCATCCCCTAATTAAAGCAGACAGGGGCTGCCTATATTGATACAATACGGCAACCCCTTTTTCTGTTCGGCCTTTTATTGTTACTTGTATTTCTTGATCAGTGCCTTTAAAGTCTTGACATACTCTTTCCCCGGTAATCCCTTGCTCTCTGCTTTTTTTTCATAATCGGAGATTACAGGCTGAATGGCTTTGGCCCAGCGGGCATTTTCCTCGTCGGAGACAGGGATAATCTTATTGCCAAGGCTCAGGCCATATTTTCGACCGGATTCATCCCCGGCATCCCATACGCCACCGGATATGGTGATGTATTTGGCGCTGACATTTTCAAAGGCATTTTGTACATCTTTGGGCAAGGAGTTCCATTTTTTGAGATTCATCGCCACAAAGAATCCCGTGGTATAACCCACCCCATAGCACTCTGTTGTGTACTTGACAACCTCGGCCTGTTTCCATGTTTTCAAGACCTCGATGGGACCAAAGGAGCCCTCCACAACACCCTTTTGCAGGGCCTCATAGGTCCCACCCATAGGCATGGCCACCGGAACGGCACCAAGGGCCTTTGCAACTTTGGCGCTGAACCCTGTGGAGCGGATTTTCAGCCCTTTCATATCTTCAAGCTTATAAACCGGCTTTTTGCTATGGAGGATACCTGCCCCATGGGCATGAAGGAAAAGCATCTTGACGTTTGCGAGCTCTTTGGGCTTAAACTTATTATAAAAATCATTGATCACGTAGCTCGCCATCGTTCCGGTGGTATACCCCAGAGGCAGATCAACGGCCTCCATGGCGGGAAAACGCCCCCGCGTGTAGGCAAAGCAGGACATCCCTATATCAACAGTCCCTTTCAGGACCCCGTCATAGATCTCATTCCCCTTGAGCAGGGTTCCGCCGGGGAAGTATGTAAATTTTACCTGGCCCCCGGTGAGTTTTTCAATTTCACCACCCCACTTTTGGGACATCGGGTACAGGGGATGTGCGGGTGGGAAAAAGGTGCACCACCTTAGTTGAATAGGTTTTTTTGGGGCTGCATATGTGATTTTCTTCGATGACCACCTAAATTCCAAAATATCCCCCATTATCGCCTCGAAATCGAAGACCATCCAGTAGGTTTTATGATCAGTATTCCAATTTTTAGGAAATCCCTTGACAAAAAATTTATTGAGTGATTTCTTTTCGTTATTTCGTGAAACCACCGCCACATAAGCATCCTTATCTTTGATATGATTATATTTTTTTTCCGATTCCAGATAGCAGGTTCTAAAGATTGGATTGGGTGCATTATTTCGCATTTCAATGATTTTTTCTATTTTTCTAATTATTCTATCCATTATAATCATTTTACTTATTCTATTCATTTTACAAGTATGCTTGTGATAAATCTGGAAATAAAAATATTAATTAGGTTCCTGTGGTATGATTCGAACAGGTGATTTTTGCGATTATCAAGGTCGTTTCCCCGCCAAAGCACCAATTTACCGTTTTTCCTCCGATATAAAAATAAAGTAATGATCCCGTTTTTGATTTTGATCGGTTTTTTTTCAATCAATTCCATAATCACCATCTTTTTTTTGGATATTTAATATCGAGCTTAACTTTGGTTTCTTAATTTACTAAGGCAATGGAAGCTAGGTGAAATTTTTTTTTGCGATTTTTTTTATTTTTTTTATTTTTTTTGGAAAAAGTAGTCCCCGGTTGGAATAGCATCAGAATTTTTATTCCCTTAATTTTACTTAAGAAACTTTGATATATATAAACATTACTGAACTAGAAGTTTACTTTCGGCCACCCTATTTAAAGATAGACTCCGAAAAGTGAAAGTAAAAAAATTTATCTTATGGGAAAATACCGAACGAAGGAAAATTGAAAGAAAATAACCTTAATCGGTTTCAATTGTTAATAATGAAAAAAAAATCAGTATTTTGGTTCACCAAATTTATCTGCCTTCATTGTATATTCCATTTTTTCAGAGTATTTTTTATCTAAAATAAATGTTATCACAAAAAGAATACCGAATATCCAAAACCCTCCGCTAAAAATTAAATGGGGGATAACATGTGTAAATTTGACTTTAATTGATAGATCTCCCGCATCTGAACTAATCCGTAATAGAATATGTCCCTCTTCTCCTGTATTAAAGATGAAACTACTAATTGTATTTCCGTTAATTTCTTTTTCAAGATTTTCATATTCATATACTCCACCAACAAGTCTAATTAATTGTAATTCATAGTCTTTACCAACAGAACTATAACTTGAACATACCATATTACGATTTTCTTCGAATGGAATAATATCAGACACATAATATGCACTTGGAATGTCATATGTTTTTGTAATAGAAAATGCCGATAATTGTAATACTAAAAATGCTATAACAAATATAACCATTAAACCTGCAAATTTATTTCTCTTTGATCTAAATTCCATATCTTATATTCCTCCTGAATGACTTGAAACCAGATCCAATTCCACCATAGTAACATCCTGCTCATTAACACTCTGGCTCGTTGCGGATAAATCCCTGAATAGTTCTCCTTTTTGCACCGTTTTTCCGCTGTTAAAGATTTGATGATGGGAAAAAAGCTGACTGAGTTGATCGCTTTCCAAAGGTTTACCCGTATTTCTTAGCGTGGAAATTGCTTCGAAAAATATTCTGGAAACGGTCATATCGGGATCGCCTATTTTGACAAAAAATGGTTTATTGCTAAGTGCGGTGT